>JBKHKF010000240.1:0-4838 GCA_046537745.1 Anaerolineales bacterium
GGGTTAATTGTAGAGATGTGCGGTCCCGGTTGTGGATTGTTGATCGTGAAGGCTTCGGTCGTCGGGCCCGACCCCACCAGCTGCCAGAAATCGCAGGTAGGTGTGTACATGGTTTCCCAAACCCGTCACCCAGGAAATGAGGTAGCTTCCCGGTCTGCGCCCGTCACTCCGAGCGGTTCCAGCGCGGATCATTCCGCCAAATGCATCTTGAAGCGTCTGGTCCTGACAAATCGTTCCATGGAGGCGGTGCTTGCTGGCAACCCGGCCCAGCCGAGGAAACGGAAGGAAGCAATAGCTGCTGTCGCATCGAATCAAAGCAGGACGGACAGGTCGGGATTTGAAAATGTCCGTTTTCAAAACCCGTACCAGAGATATTGGCGTGTCGCCCTCAGCGGCATGCAACCGAACGGCCTTGAAAGCCCTCTCTAAGCGTGCCTGGTGTGCCCTCCAAGCTGCGGCAAATGATGGTCTTCGGAGGCCGATTCTTGACCGGCGGATGAAATGGTGGGCTATAATCATAGAACTGCTGATATATTAGTGATATATAAAACTTGGCACACTTGTTTTTTGTGCATCAAAAAAAGACAAAAATAGTAGTAATTAGGGCTTGCGAAAAGGAGAATGGCATCGATGGCGAGGCGTAGAGAGAGACGTCACCGCAGGCAGGGAGGTCGCCGACGGCGCGAGGTAGACCGCAGCTCCATCATCGTGCCACAGCCACGACTGGAAATCCCGGTCTACCAGCTTCTCGACGAAGACGGGGTCGAGCTGATCCATCAAGAATCGATGAGAGTTCTTTCAGAGATCGGAGTTGATTTTTATCTGGAGGAGGCTCGGAAAATTCTCAAGGAACATGGCGCCAATATTGAGGGGCAGACGGTGTACCTCGATCCCGGTCTGGTGATGGAGTACGTCGCCAAGGCGCCTGCGGAGTTCAGCCAGCTGGCCCGCAATCCAGAGCGCTCCGTCGAGATCGGTGGTGCAAATATGGTCTTCGCCCCGGTCTATGGCCCGCCGTTCGTGCACGATTTGACGCGAGGGCGCCGAGAGGCCACCCTGGAGGATTTCCAGAACTTTGTCAAACTGGCCTATTTGAGCCCATATATTCATCACTCGGGCGGGACGATTGTCGAGCCGACGGATGAGCCCCCGGAAACGCGGCATCTTGATATGTTGATGGCGCATATTCTTTACAGTGATAAGCCGTTCATGGGATCGGTGATGTCCGGCCTGAATGCCGCCGACAGCGTGGCGATGGCCGAGTTGCTCTTCGGTGAGCAGGAGATCCGGGAGAGCCCGGCCTTGATTTCGCTGATCAACATCAGCAGCCCACGCCGGCTGGATGATCGCATGCTGGAGGCGCTGACGGTTTACGCGCGCGCTCGACAGGCGACGATCATCACGCCCTTCATCCTCTCCGGGGCGATGGCGCCGGTGACCTTGGCCGGCACGCTCATTCAGCAGAACGCCGAAGCCCTGGCGGGCATCGCCTACGCGCAGATGGTGCAGGCCGGCGCCCCCGTTGTTTACGGTTCTTTCATGACCAATGTTGATCTAAAGAGCGGCGCCCCGGTGTTCGGATCGCCCGAAAGCCAGCTGGCCATCTACGCCAGCGCGCAAATGGCCCGCCGCTACAATCTGCCCTTCCGCAGCGGCGGCATGTTCGCCAGCGCCAAGGAACCAGGGGCGCAGTCTTCTTACGAGTCTGTGATGACGATGCTGCCGGCGATCCAGGGCAGAGTCAACTTCATCCTGCATGCGGCCGGCTGGCTGGAAAACGGCTTGACGGCTGGATATGAAAAGTTTGTACTCGATTGTGAGCTGCTTGGTATGTACCATAGGTTTATGAAGGGAATTGACCTCTCAGAGGAGGCGCAGGCGATGGATTCCATCCGTCAGGTTGAGCCTGGCGGCCATCACCTGGGCACCGAACACACCATTGCTCGCTTTGCCAGCGCCTTCTATCGGGCGGAGCTCTTCGATTACAACGACATCGATCAGTGGGTCAGTGAGGGCAAGCCGAGCGCGCCGGAGAAGGCGGCCGAGAAAGTCGCCAGGCAGCTGAAAGAATTTGAAGCGCCCGAGCTGGAGCAGGGCCGCCAACAGGCGCTTGAGGCGTATGTCCAGCGGCGCAAGTCGGAAATCGCGACGGGCTGAAAGATTCTGCGGGCCCGGCCAGCCGATAGCAGGCTCTCTCGGCTCATTTTGCAGCAGAAGGAGAACAAGAGATGGCGGAACGGCGAACACCTTTATACGATATACACCGACGGACTGCCTCCAAGATGGTCAGGGGCGGCGGGGACTATTTATACCCGCTCAGCTACGGCTCAGCCCGGGAGGAACACATCAACACCCGCACCCATGTGGGAATGCAGGATCTATCCACCATGGGCGAGGTGGACATCAAGGGACCCGGTGCGGAGCGTCTGGTCAATCGCTTGCTGGTCAATGAAGTGCGGGATATGCACCCCGGCCAGCTCCGGTATTCGACCATGGTCAATGAAGAGGGCGGCATCGTCGATGACATCACCGTGTACAAATTCGGCGATGAGCATTTTATGATCGTCACCAGCTCCGGTCCGCGCAAGCAAAGCGCCCGTTGGATTTCGGAGCACGCTCCAGGAATGAGCGCCTATGTCACCGATATGAGCGGGTCCATCGCATTGATCTCGGTGCAGGGGCCGCGTTCGATGGCGTACTTGGATACGATCGTCGCAGGGATCGATTTTGAAAGACTGCGCTTTTTCCGCTTCGAAGAAGGTTCCATTGGGGATACCGAGATCATCGTCTCCCGCTCGGGCTACACCGGCGAATTGGGTTACGAACTGTACATTCCCGCCGAGGAGGCCGCGGTCACCTGGGAGCATCTGGAGGCGAACAAGGGCGACTTCGGCTTGATGCCCTATGGGGTATCAGCCATGCAGAGTCTCCGAATCGAGAAGGCGTATCCGCTTTACGGCCCGGATATTGACGAAACCCGTACCCCCTTCGAATTGGGGTTGAATGAATGGATCCGCTTTGACAAGCGCGAGTTCGTCGGCAGAGAGGCCCTGCTGCAGCTCCAGGATATCGGGGTCCATGAACGCTGGGTGGGTCTAGAGCTGGAAGCCGACTCAGCGGCAGCCACCGGTGATCCGATTTTCAGCATCGCCAATATCGATACCCTACGTGAGGAAATCCTGACGGGCAGCGAGGCGGGCGAGGAATTCGACCTTGAGCAGCCCGGGCCCCAGGTGGGTGAGATCACTTCAAGCGCCATGGGGTACAGCGTCGGGAAAACGCTTGGCCTGGGCTTTGTGCAAGCCTCCCACGCTTGGCCGGGTAATCAGCTGCTGGTGGAGGTCAACGGCCGACCCAGGCTGGCCAAAGTTGTGCAGACTCCATTCTTCGATCCGGATAACGCCCGACCGCGGTCCTTGGGTTCCCGGAAGGAGACGCAATGAGCACCTACGACAGGCGCTACCACTCGATTGTGCTCGGTGTCGGTGGGATGGGCAGCGCGGTTTGCTATGAGCTGGCAAAGCGCGGCAAGCAGGTGCTCGGGTTGGAGCGCTTCGACATCCCCCACGACATGGGCTCCTCCCACGGCTACACACGGATCATCCGTAAAGCCTATTACGAAGATCCCTCTTATGTGATGCTTATTCGGCGCGCCTATGAACTGTGGCATGAGATCCAGCGTCGCGCCGGTCAGCGTATTTTGATCAAAACCGGTTCCATCGACGCCGGTCCGGCCGACAGCTGGGTGTTTAAAGGCTCGCTCCAATCCTGCATTGAGCATGACCTGGAGCATCAGGTTCTGAACGGAAAGGACATGAATCAGCGCTTTCCCGGCTATCAGCTGCCGCATGATTTGATGGGCGTTTACCAGGCTGATGGCGGCTTTTTGCTGCCAGAGAGAGCGACGGTAGCCTACGTCGAAGCCGCCCACGCGCTGGGGGCTACCATCCATGGTCGTGAGGGAGTGCTCGGCTGGGAACCGCTGTCCGATGGCGTCCGGGTGATCACCGAGCGCGATGAATACCGGGCTGATTCGCTGGTGATCACAGGTGGAGCCTGGGCCGCGCAGTTCCTGCCATTTCTGGAGGGGCTGGCGGTACCCGAGCGGCAGGTGCTGGCCTGGCTTCAGCCCGAACGGCCGGAGTTCTTCACACCGGAACGTTTTCCCGTCTTTAATTTGCTTGTGCCGGAAGGCCGCTACTATGGTTTCCCGGTGCACTCCGTCCCAGGCTTTAAATTCGGTCGCTATCATCATTTCGAAGAGGTGGTCGAGCCGGATATCTATCCGCGGGAACCCACATGGGAGGATGAGGAGATCCTGCGGGATTTTGCCTCCCGCTATTTCCCCAAAGGTGCCGGCCCCACCATGACCTTGAAATCCTGCATGTTCACCAATTCACCCGACCGCCATTTCATCATCGATCTGCATCCGCAGTATCCGCAGGTGTCTTTCGCCACCGGGTTCAGCGGCCATGGCTATAAGTTTGCGAGCGTGATCGGCGAGATCATGGCCGATCTGGCCGAGCGGAGGGAGTCCCGCCATAATATTTCCCTTTTCAACCTCGCTCGCCTGACGGGCCAGGTGACAGAGCTTTACAGAAATATGCCGGGATTGCGGGTGACCGGGCGCGCATCCGTGCAGTACCGTCATCGCCGCATGGTGCCTCGGCGGCGACTGCTTCCTCGCAGCCGCTACCGCTTGGGGCGAACTGGGCTCGCGCCGGAACGATCCAGGCGGGGCAAGCCGCATCAGATGCAAGGGCTGGCGGACCGTGCCCAAACCTATCAATATATCGACAGTTCAGATCCACGCTATTGGGAAGCGGACGACATTAAAC
>JBKHKF010000010.1:0-18913 GCA_046537745.1 Anaerolineales bacterium
ATCCAGAGCGTTCTGGATCTTCTCGAGGTTCCGCCAGTGGTCACAGCGACACCGGAATGGACTCCAACGGCGGCAGAACCATCAAATTAGGCTCCGACGGTTCGCGCCTTCAAGCCTCGGACAATCTCGCTTAATCCTTGGGCCAGAGTCACCAGACCCGTCGCCTCCCAAAGCACCAGCAGCGGCATCAAAGGGATGTAATAGCGTTGGTATGGCAGCGGATTCAGCGCGAGGAGTGAGCTTGCCATCACGACTGTCCCAATCGCCAGAACGCCGTATTTCGAAGTCCCTCCTTCAGATTTCGGCCTCAGCCAACGGAAAGCCCCCCAGATTCCCAGCATAAGAAGGATGAGCCTCAGTGCACCTTGTGCAGGACCGACCAGCAGCGTGTGCATCGTATTGTTCGTATAGTCACCTATGGAGCTCGCAAGCTCCTGCCTGTAATTGCCGACCTCTTGGAACTGAACCGGCAGCAGATAGGTATTCCCCAACAGGCTGGCCATTTTTTCCGGAAAGCCCTGCAGCGTAGCGCCCGGCGCCAAGCCCTCGGATACCAGCTGCTGCCGCTGGAGGAATTGACCCCGGGCGCCGATGCTGACCTGCACCGCCTCAATCGGGCTCTTCCAGAGAAATGGGGTCAGGACGAACACGACCACCACGAAGACCGTCACAAGGAAAAACACCCTTCGCCTGGGAGGCACTTGATTTGTTGTGTCAGAGGGCCCCAGCAGCGAAGCCAGCGGCATGATCAACAGCACCAGCGCGGAATGCTTCGAGGCGAAGGCGAGGCCGGCGGCCACACCAGCCAGGATCGACCGGCGCTTTGCTTTCAAAGAAAGCAGGATCAGGAGTGATACCGTGAAGAGCAGGGTCCCTTCGGCCATGGATCGGCGGCCGTGAAGCAGGATGTATCCGTTCAGGCCGTAGAGAAGCATCGAGCTAAGGGCAAGTGGGAAGCCTGCAAGCTCGAAGCCAGCCCAGAAGATCATGAGAGCGCCTGCAAGCGCCATCAGACTTGAGGCAGTTCGACCGCCCTGCAGAGCCGGCCCTGGCGGCATGGCCCCATTTTCAATATTTTGCTGCCAGCCTGCACTCCAATCCCAATCCGTTGCCACTGCCTGCGCCTCAGCCCCAAAGGCTCTACGTCCAATCCCGAGAATATATTTCGGCAGCGGCGCGTTGAGCGCTCGATACCTCATGCCGCTGTTCATGGGCTTGTCGCCGCTATAGCTGAGATTCAGCGGGTTCTGAAGCAGACCTTCGAAGTCTCTGCTCTGGAATAGAAGGGATGCTTCATCCGGATGGAAGGGGATAGAAATCAGGTTGCTAAGGAAAAGAGCGGCCAAAGCCAGCACGGCAGCCGTAACCAGGGCGCACTGCCTTGCGTTCACGGTTTGTTCGCTCGTATGAAAACCAGCATGCCTCGGCTGCCGTAAATATCCGTTTGAAGGGTGCGCCTGAGCGAATAATCGGCCACGAATTGTGAATCCACCAGCAAGCCCTCTCGACCGTACACCTCGAGTATGACCAGGTAGTCGGGGGCAAGCTCCACAACCAGTTCGGGTGGGATGGCGTAGTTGATGACGTAATAATCGGGATCGGTTGGATAAAAGCGGGTGGATTGCGGTGAGACGATGCCAAGCGTGTCCAAGATTGTCGCTTCAGAATAATAGCCAAGGGCGCCGACATCCGCGGCAGCCAGCACTTCTTCGGATTGGATATCATCTCGGAGTTCCCTGGCCACCTCTTCATACATCAATTCAAGTTTTGTGAAGGCCATCTCCGGGGCTGGCCTATCTGGCCCATGATCCGGTGAGAAGGTCCAGCCAATAAGGGTCAGGAAGGTGGCGGCTGCGACGGCCGCGATGCTTGGCAGGTTGGACCGCAGGTCCTTGGAGATCCGATCCACCCCCAAGAAGATGCCCATGAAATAGAACGGGAGGGGTGGGGCAAGATACCAGCGGAACAACAGCGGGTTTGCGAAGGCGTAGACCAGCATATACAGCCACGGCGAAAGCAAGAGCGGCCAGGCATCAGCCCGGCGGCGGAGGGCTCGCATGGCTCCCAGGAAGAATAGGACTGGGAAAAGGAAGAGCCCGACAGCAATCCAATAAGGCCCGAAGGTTAAGTGGCCGAGAAACGGAGTTCCAAAATGTTGAAGCAGTCGAACAAGACCTGCTGTTGGAGGTAGGCGGTAGGCTGATACCTTGGCGGCGACAGAGTGGGGGATCGGGCTCCCGTAATACAACCAGGCCACGAGGCCCCAGAGGAGAAGGGGCAATAAGAAGAATGCTAACTCCAGTATGGACTCACGAGCTAGACGGCGTTCTCGGAATTCAGGCCAACGCTGCCTCAATCGCTCGATTGCCAGCGGCCCGATGAATAACAGCCCATCCGGCCGCGTCAGCAGCAGCATCGCGCCGCTCAGTGCCGCCAGGCGAAAACGTTCGTCCAGCGCCAGGTAGTATGTCGCCAGTAACAGCGTGATGAACAGGCTGGTTTCCATGCCCCCAATGGCGAAGGTCACGGACATGGGCGCGATAGCCCAAATGATCCCGGCGCTTAATCCGGCTAATTCGGAGCCGAGTTTGCGACCAATAAGGATTAAGAGAAAACAACCAGCGGCATCGAGCGCCGCGTTGGTGATCCAGGCGATCTCTGGGAAAGGCGCCCCGGCTCCACCAAATATTGCGCCGAGACCAGCCATGAGTATGCTGTACAGTGGTGTGGTAGTCCCGAGCACAGCTTCGCCAGGGTTGAACACCAGGCCGTGGCCGGCGAGCAGGTTTCTGGCGTAGCGGAATGTGATGTAAGCATCGTCGATAGTGCGAGGGGAAGGCAGCAGACGTGCTGCCAGTGCAAAGGTAGAGACAAGCCACGGTGTCAGGGGCCGAAGGCTCAATTTCATGTCGGCATTATAGCAAGCGGAGAGATGGAAGAGTAGCGTGGCTCAAGTTGGCAATTCGGGCTCGCAGGAAGGTAGCACCCGACAGCATTATTGGCTGGCCATCGCGGTCGTTCTGCTAGCGACGATGAGTTGGAAAACGCTGCTTCTCGGCCTTGACCTGTTTCCATTCAACGCCGACGAAGCCATTGTCGGGTTGATGGCGCGGCACATCCTGAAGGGTGAAATCCCGATTTTCTTCTATGGCCAAGCCTATTTAGGCAGCCTGGATGCCCTTCTCGTGGCCGCATTGATGTCAGTCTTTGGCAGCAAAGTCATCATTATTCGGATCGTTCAAGTGCTCCTGTACATGACGACTGTGCTTTTGGTGATGTTGCTGGTAAGGCGGATTTATAAGACCAGAATATCCGTCTGGGCTGCAGGTCTTGTCATGGCGTTCCCCACGGTCAATTTGACTCTCTATACGACAGTATCCTTAGGCGGCTACGGCGAAGCGCTCCTGCTCGGTGCTGCGCTTTTCCTGCTGCTGCACAAAATTGAATCAGATGGGCCGAGCGTAGCTTTATGCGCCCTCTGGGGCGTGCTCGGGGGGCTGGGCTTTTGGGTGTTCGGCTTGACCCTGGTCTTCACCCTGCCAGCATTGATGGCGCTGTTGCTCATACTTCGAAGGCAGCCATCCTTTGGAATTCATGGTGTGGCCATTGCAGCTGGATTTCTCGTTGGTGCCTCCCCCTGGCTGGTCTGGGCAGCAGCCTCAGGCACGCCAGCCTTGTTGCAGGAGCTATTTGGCTCGGCTATTGCAGGTGCCAGTCAAGGTGGAGTGCTCCTCGCCTGGGCTGAGCATGCCAGGAATTTCCTGCTTTTTGGTCCCACCGTGATTCTGGGTTTGCGACCTCCTTGGGGAACCCAGCCGCTTTTGCCATATCTGGTTCCTCTTCCGTTGGTATTCTGGTCGGCGGTAGCGGTGTACAGCTGGCGCAGAGTCGCGCACCAAAATGCATCGGTGACGGAGTTCGCGCTCATTGGTTCAGCCGGGTTGGTGGTGCTAGGTTTTATAGTCACCCCATTTGGCGCCGATCCCTCAGGCCGGTACTTTCTTCCAATGATTATTCCCATGGCGGTGTTTGCAGGCGGTGCGACGAGATGGTTCAGGTATCGATCCAGCCCACAGGTTGTGGTTTCTGCTTTAGCAGCCTTGCTGTTGTTCCAGGCCGTTTCTACCCTGCAGGCGGCTTATCGCAATCCAACGGGCTTGACCACCCAATTCGACCCAGTGGCCAGAATCGATTTTTCCTCCATGCAGGATTTAATCAATTTCTTGGAAAATGAGGGGGCTACCCGCGGCTACACAAATTATTGGGTCGCCTACCCGCTGGCTTTCCGCTCCGAGGAACAGCTTATTTTTGTGCCGGAGCTCCCGTACCATCAAGATTTTCGATATACGGATCGCGATAACCGCTATCGGCCCTATAAACGAATGGTGGCTGAATCCGATGAGGTGGCATACATTACCGCCAACCATCCGGCCTTGAACGTGGCTTTGCACGGATCCTTCCAGGAGCAAGGTGTGGATTTCAAGGTGAAGGAGCTGGATCCCTTCACTGTCTTCTATGATCTGACCCGACCCGTTCGGCCGGAGGAACTGAACCTGCCACAACCGGAAAGTCAGGAGCCATGAAATTCAGAAAGCTCGTCGGCGTGATTACCTTTTTGGCGGTGGCGGCGATGGCCGCCAGAGTGTCGATTGATTCCGACACCTTCTGGCATTTGGCTGCCGGTCGATGGATCGTTGAGCATGGACAGATCCTGCGGAGCGATCCTTTCTCCATAACCCGGATGGGACAGTCGTGGGTTTATCCCGGATGGCTGGCCCAAATCGCCCTGTATGGCCTGCATCAACGGTTGGGTTTTCTCGGGTTCAACCTTTTTACCGCAGTCTCCGTGCTAATTGCTTTTGTCCTGATTTGGAGAATTATGAGGGAGCCCGTCCTCGTGCGCGGTTTTGTCGTCATCCTGGGTGCGGCTGCAAGCGGGATTTTCTGGTCAGCCAGGCCACAGATGCTCACATTCCTGTTGTCGGCCGTGTTTCTCGTGTTATTGATTCAATGGGAACGCGGCGAGGCCGGTTGGCGGATTTGGCTGTTGCCTCCTTTGATGGCGCTCTGGTCCAATTTTCACGGTGGCTTCATCACCGGCATACTTCTGATTTTGGCCTTCCTGGGGGGTCGGTTGGCGACGCTCCTCACCCAGCTGCTGCTGGACTGGTCTTCTCGGCTCAATCAATGGCATGCTCACAGGAGGCAGCTGGGCTCTGGCCTGTTGCTGCTTTTCCTATGTACATTGGCTTTAGTGGTCAACCCCTTTGGGCCGCGCATGCTGCTCTATCCCTTTCAAACCATTTCCCTGGAAACTCTCTCGGGCTACATTCAAGAATGGCAGAGTCCTGATTTCCACCAGCCCGCCTCGTGGCCTTTCCTTCTCATGTTTTTGCTGGTCCCGGTCTCCTGGGCTTACTCGGGGAAAAAGCCGCAGCCTTATTCGATCTTTCTATTCTTGGGATTCGGCGGATTGGCGCTGCACGCTGCCCGCAATATCGCGCTCTTTGCGTTGGTGGCTGCGCCGACCCTTTCCTTCCACCTGGATCGGGCGGTGCGCCCGATTGCGGAGGCCATCGGGCCTGGTCGCCAAGTGCCAACCAGGTTGGCCGAGCGCCTAAATCTCGTTGCCGCATTGCTGCTCACGTTGGTGCTGGTCCTGTGGGGCGGGCCTCGGATGGGGGAACAGGCAACGCAGCAAGCTATCGACGAGCGATTTCCTGTGGAAGCGGTGGATACCCTGCTGGCACTGGAAAAAAGCGGGCCTTTGTTCCATACCTATCGCTGGGGAGGATATATCCTGTGGCAAGGCTATCCACAACTTAAGAGCTTTGTCGATGGTCGCACGGATTTGTTCGGGGATGAGATCTTGATGGAATACCTGGATGTTTATAGAGCCAACTCCGGTTTCCAGGAAGTGCTGGAGCGATACGCCGTTCGATGGGTGCTTATCGAGCCGGATGCGCCTCTAGCTGCAGCGGCATCCCGGCTGGATTGGGAGAAAACGCTGCAGACGTCGGCGGCCGTTCTCTACAAGGTGGATCAAGAAACAATCAGAATCGATCAATAGAGGACAACGGCTCTGATCAATACCCACAGCCAGATGCCTCCAATTACTAAAATTGAAGCCCGGGTGTTTTTTAGAACGGCAAAGAGTGAAGAGACCCAAGAGTGCAACAGGACATAGGGAGAAAGCATTGGGGATGAGACGAGAGATAGTTCCTCCTTTTTGTCTCTGATTGCGAGAAGTAGGAAAGCGAGACCAAAAGGTATTGACCAGGGCCATAAGCTGGCATTCCACCATAAATCTATCTCCTGCGTGGACCTTAGTGGCCAAGGCCCAAACATGAGAATGCTGATGACTGAAATAGTGCCGATGGGAGCCAGCAGCAGAAGCAGATTCTTGCCCCCATCGCGCTGATAAGTATTCACGATCCAATAAACAGCCACGCCAATGCCAATTTGGGGCTTCATGGAGATGAAAAACAATCCTAGCCACCGGGGGAAAAGAAGGCCACTCAAGGCAAGCCAATCCAAGTTTCCATTCAATACGCCGTGCAAGACAGGAGGAGATGATAGAAGGAGCGCAAAGGTTATCCGATTTGCTTTAAATCGGATCGCGAGCAATCCAAGGATCAGAAAGCCGATTACTGTATAAAGTCCCCATCCGATCCTGGCAGGAAGAACTGCCAAGGGGATGAGAGGGATGATCGTCCACGGGGGATTAAAGAAACCGGGAATGGAGTAAGGTGACTCCCCATTTACGACAGCTAATGCTGCTGGCCTGAACGCAATCTCCCAGTCCACTCCGATGGGAAGATACTCGGCGATCAAAATAACAAGTACGCCAAGCGAGAAGAGCGAAATAGTGGCGAGCAGCCATGCCTTCGGAGTCTTCGGCACTAACTGATTAGGTTCTGGAAGTACTCCATTTTCAGGTTTCATGATCTCGATCTCGGTCCTGAGGCTTAAAGCGAACAGGCGCCCACTATGCTACCATCAGCCTGATTATTTGGCGTTCAGAGATGGATTTGCCGCTTCGAGGGCGCTTGAAAGAGGAATTCTAAATTGCGAAGCTCATCGAAAACCGCATCAGGATGGCAGATTTGGCTCCTTCTTCTGCTTGCACCGCTTCTACTGGCGGCGCTGACATATGCCAATTACCAATTCACTCTGCAAGCTCCGGGCGGGAATGATTTTTTGCCTCGGTATTTAGGCGCAAGAGCACTGCTGATGGAGGGCATCAGTCCTTACGCGCCAGAGGTTTCCGAGGAGGCCCAGCGCTCGATTTATGGACGATTGGCAGACCCGGATGCGGGGGAGGATATTGCGCACTTCGCGTATCCGCTGCCGGTTTTGATCTTCGTCGGGCCGTTCTCACTTTTTGATTATCCTATCGCCCGTTCACTGTGGATGACTTTGCTCCAAATCTGTCTTCCTGTTTTGTTCATCTGCGGCATTCGAATTTCAAGATGGCGTCCTGGCCCATTCATGACTGCGATCCTCTTGATTTTCTCAGTCATCTGGTATTTTGGGTTTCGGGCCATGATCCTTGGGCAATTCGCTGTGGTTGAAGCAGTGCTTGTGGCCGCCGGCCTTCTGCTCGTCCGGCGCGATAACGACTTGCTGGCCGGTGTGTTCTTTGGCCTCTCGATCATAAAACCTCAGGTGACTGTCTTGCTCATTCCCTTGATCCTACTGTGGGGGGGTTCCAGGCAGCGTTGGGTCCTGGTGGGATCGACTTTGGGATCAATCATCCTTCTTGTCGCCGCTTTCATGGTTCTGCTTCCGAATTGGCCTATTCAATGGATGTACCAGGTCCTGGATTATCCGACCTACACAAGTCCTGGTTCTCCCGTTTCAATCATGGTCAGCTGGCTACCCCGAGGGCAGGGTTTGGCCACCGTGCTCATGACGTTTCTGTTTCTTCTCCTCATGCTTTGGACCTGGTTTCTCGCCCTTGGCAAATCGGAACCACATTTCCAATGGACGGCCGGGCTTACCCTGATCGTTACCCAGTTGATTGCACCCAGAACCGCGACGACAAATTTCCTTGTATTTGTCCCCTCGCTCATGTTGATTTTTGCTGTGATCGTAGAACGCTGGACGCGCAGGAGCCGACTGATCGTACTCCTGTCGCTTGTGTTCATGCTACTGGCACCCTGGCTGCTATTCTTGGCAACAGTCACGGGTGATAGGGAGCATCCGATCCTGCATTTGCCCTTCCCGCTGCTGCTGCTCGGAGCGCTCTTGTGGATTCGTAGGTGGATGATTCGACGCCCAACTTTGCTCGCGTAGTTTGATGTGCTTTGGGGGCTAGCATAGAATGCTGGCAACAATATTGGAAATGCGCATTTCACTAGACACGGGGATCCACTACAAATGAGCCAAACACGGGACTCCCAAGCCCGCCAGGATATCTTTGCAATCGCCCTATTAGCATGGGTTTTTTTGGTTCTGTCAGCTTATTATGTGGTCCATAAGCCATGGCCTGCCACCGGTGCTGTCGCCGGGCTGAATGCAATCCTTGACATCGTTCTCGGATTCGCGTTGATCTTCCTGGCAGGCGGAATCGGGCGGCGTTTGCTGGGAGTGCTCAGCCCACTTCACCCCCACGAGGCACTGGCCGCGCAGATGGGGGCAGGTCTGGGAGCGCTGAGCTTACTCGCATTGGCTTTGGGAGCTGCCGGTTGGTTCAATCGATGGGTAGCATGGTTCCTGCTCCTGCCTGGGCTGCTGCTATTTCTCCGCCCCGGCCTGGATTGGTTCCGCAACCTCAGCCGGGGCTGGCCTCGTCCGCTGCCATCTGGAGCGCTGTCCAAGGTTTCGATGGTGGGTATCGGACTCCTGCTTTTATTCAGCCTGCTCATAGCCGCGGCGCCACCGTTGAAATGGGACGCGCTCGTATACCACCTTGTGCTGCCAAAGCATTATCTTCAGAGCGGGCAGATCGGATTCGTTTCTGGAAACCTGTTCTCCGGCTTTCCTCAGCTTGCGGAGATGTTGTACATGTGGGCGCTGGCGCTACGGGCCGGCAGCACGGCGGCTCTCGTGGGATGGTGGGTCGGAGTAATCGGGATCCTGGGCCTGGCAGGCTTAGGGCATCGGTTGTTTGGAAAAAGGGGGTGGTGGCTGGGTCCCGTCATTTTGATTGCCGGTGCCTCGCTCTGGCGCGGTTTGGCCTGGGCTTATGTCGATCACTGGGTTTTGCTGTACGGTGTAATCCTGTTAAGTGTCCTCACCATTTCCCCGGAGATAAGGGATGGGCCTTGGCTCTGGCTCGCAGGGGCTGCCGTCGGTTTTGGCATGAGCGTGAAGTATACAGGTGGACTGCTCCTGATTGCGGTGGCGGGTTGGTATACGTTGGAGGCGTGGGAACAGTGGCGAGATGGAGCTCAGGAGGAGCCAACCTCATCGCCAATCCGTAGCTTTCTGATTGTTGCAGCAATAGGGTTTGTGCTGTTTTGCCCGTGGCTGCTTAAGAACTGGCTGACGGTCGGGAACCCGCTTTACCCATTTATCTGGCCTGGAGGGGAGGTGGATTCATTGCGACAGGGATTCCACATACTGGCGGGAGAGTCGCCGGGCATTCTGCACATTTTGCTTCTCCCCTGGCGGGCTACAGTCCTCGGCGTTGAAGGAGCGAGCGGTTTCAGTGCCAGCATTGGCCCGCTCTACCTGGCTCTGATCCCAGGCAGATTCCTGGTGAGGAACACCGATGCTGGATCCCAAAGGACCATAACGAGAAAGCTGGCTTGGATTGCGTTGCTGGCCTGGCTGCTATGGGGCTTGGCTTGGCTGATTGCTGAGCCCTTCATTCAGTCGCGCTTGTACTATGGCTTGTTCCCGGTGCTGGCGATGGTCGCTGCTGCCGGTTTCCTGCGCATGAATTCTCTGGAAGCCTATGGGGTCAAAATCGGCTGGGTCATCAGTAAGCTCATCCTTTTCATCGTCCTGCTCACACTCGTTTCCGCGATCTTTCATTTTGGATCGATAGATCCATTGAGAGTCCTCACAGGGGAGCAATCTGAACAGGACTACATTGCCGAGCATCTGGGCTGGTACGGGCCGGTGATGGAATATTTGGATGGATTGCCATCTGATTCCAGAGTTGAGATGCTGTGGGAAGCTCGCTCGTATCAATGTCTAGGCTACTGCTACCCAGACGAGATCCTGGATAAGTGGTGGTATTGGCGGCGGACCGTTGTTGAGGGAGAACTGATAGCGGATTCTCTTCGGGATCAAGGCGTGACCCACATCCTTATCTATGATTTCGGAGCCTCCTTTGAGCAGAAGAATAATGACGCCTTCCAGCCCGAGGATTGGCGCGCTCTAGAGGCCTTCAAGGAAGAACAACTGGAGCTGCTCAAGTCCTTTGGTAATGCCTATTCGCTCTATGTGCTGGCTTCAAAGTGAGATACTCGCTGTGGGAAGGATGCTTGGTGGTGAGAGATTGCCGGTTTGCTTCACACTGGCTACTTTTCCCCGCACTATCGTCCAGTCGGTTGCAAATGTTGGTGATTAACCGCCGATGAATCACTGGCACCGGGCTATATGGTGGGTTACTTTGCTTTCATTGCTTATCCTTGCATTGACCGCAATTTTTGTCAGCGTTCCCGGCTACACCGATGCGGATTACTACTACTCCATCGGTCTGCGGCTGGCGCGCGGGGAGGGACTCACGCAACCGTTCCTCTGGAATTACCTGGCTGAGCCAGCCGGGTTGCCCCAACCGGCCCACCTTTACTGGATGCCCTTGACGAGCCTGGTCGCGGGATTGCCGATGCTGCTCTTCGGTGAGGGCTTTCGCCTCGCCCAGGCGGCCTTTGTGCTGCTGGCTGCGTTGTTGCCGTTTGCGGCATTTGCCGTCGCCCGAAGACTGGATGCTTCCGATGGTCAGGCCATCACGGCCGCCTTGCTGGCTGTGTTCCCGGGATTCTTCCTGCCGTTCTTCGTCACGACCGATTCCTTTGCGCTCTTTGCACTGCTGGGGAGCGCAGCGCTGTTGATGCTTGTAAAAGCAGCGAAGGACCCAGGCCTGCTGTCGGCCCTGATTGCCGGTGTATTGATCGGCCTTTGCCATCTGACAAGGGCGGATGGTTTGCTGCTTTTGCTGCCGGCAGGGTGGGCGATATGGGAAAGCAAAAGCCAACGGTTTGGTAAAGGACTGGCACTTCTCGCGGGCTATCTTCTCTTGATCGGCCCGTGGATGATCCGGCTGGCGGCTGTGAGCGGGAGCCCTTTCCCGCCCGGCGCTTCGAAGGCACTGTGGCTGCGCGGCTATGACGAGTTCTTCAGCTACCCGGCCGATTTCCTGACGCCATCTTATCTCTTGGATTCAGGGTGGACCTCGTTGCTACGCCAGCGATTGAATGCGCTCGGGTCCAACACGCTTTCCTTTCTGGCCGTCAACAATCTGGTTTTCCTTCTGCCTTTGGTCTTTGTCGCAGGGTGGCACAAACGTCGCCGCCTGCTTCTCCAACTCGGGGTGATTTATTGGTTTTCCCTTTTGGTTGCGATGAGTTTCCTTTTCCCCTTTCCCGGGGCGCGGGGGGGTTATTTTCACTCCAGCGCCGCGCTTATGCCGTTGATCTGGGCGTTGGCCCCCATCGGATTGGAACGGGCGGTCTCCTGGGCGGCAGGTAAGCGGGGCTGGGAACCGGCCACAGCCGCCTCTCGGTTCTCCTGGGGGATGATCGCGGTTGCGGCGGCGACCACAGGCTTTCTCTTCTGGCAGCGGCTCGCCAGTCCGGTTGGCGCATGGGGGCGTAGCTATCGGGAGTACCAACAAGTGGGGCTCAGCTTGAGGTCAGAGGATGATGATGATGTTGGGCTGGTTGCAGTAAACAATCCACCGGGTTTCTGGTTGGCGACAGGGCTTTCCTCCGTCGTTATTCCCAATGGTGATGCGGAGGACCTTCTCCATGTAGCCTCGGAATTCGGAGTGAAGTGGGTGATCCTGGAAGCGAATCATCCTGTTCAACTGGATCCGCTATACCATCAACCGAAGGATTTCGAAGCGCTGCAATATGTGCTCACATTGACAATAGAGGCAGGATCCCCGATTCATTTCTTCGAAGTGGCGAGCGATCCATGAGGCTAAAAAGAGGGCTAATCACAGGCTGGCTGGCCTTGATTGCCTTGCCCATGGCGGCGGTGATGTTCTTTCTGACCATGAGTCAAGGTCTTGAAGGCCCGGGTTTTCCGTTGGACGATGCCTGGATCCACCAGACCTACGCGCGAAATCTAGCCATGGAAGGGACCTGGTCGTTCCAGGCCGGGCTTCCCTCAGCGGGCTCGACCTCCCCCATGTGGACGGCGCTGAATGTGCCGGCCTATCTTCTTGGTATTCAGGCCGTGACGTGGGTAGCCCTTCTGGGCTTGGCCATGTTGGTGGCCACCGGACTTATCGCGAGTTTGTGGCTCAGGGAAGGTCGGAGGTTGGCCTCCTGGCAATTGGGTGCGCTTGGCGGATCGGTGGCTCTCGAATGGCATTTGGTTTGGGCTGGGCTCTCCGGTATGGAGACCTTGCTGGCAGGTCTGTTAGCGTTATGGTTCCTTTGGCTGCTCCTGCGAACCGGGTTTTCTCCTTTCAAGCTGGGATTGATCCTCGGCCTGGGGGTTTGGATTAGGCCAGATCTGCTCAGTCTCAGCGTCGCAGCTGGTTGGTATTGGGCCGTGCAAAGATCGTTAAGAAGCCAAATGAACTGGCCGCTGAAATTCGGCATGGGTGCCGCTTTGCTGATCATCCCTTACCTGCTGCTCCAATGGTCGCTATCCGGCAACCTGTGGCCCAGCACCTTTTACGCTAAGCAGGCAGAGTATGCAGCATTGCGAGGGACGCCTTGGCTGGCCCGCTTTGGCCAACAGCTGTTGGCGCCCCTGCCAGGGCCGCTGGCCCTTCTGGTCCCGGGTGCCTTGTACTGGGCGTGGCGCCGATTCCGTGCTGGCATGTGGCAGGAACTAGCCGCCGCGCTGTGGCCGCTTATCTACATGGCAACCTTCGCCACACGCCTACCGGTGACCTATCAGCATGGGCGTTATGTCATGCCCATAATTCCAATCCTGACTGTGCTGGGTATGTTGGGGATGATTGAGATCGCCCGACGCGTCCACGGGAGTCGGGAGGGGTGGGTGTTGAGCAGGGCCTGGGTGCTCTCCACAGTGGCGATTGCACTGATCTTTTTGGTCTTGGGGGCGCAGGCGTACAGTAGGGATGTTGCTATTATCGAGACGGAGATGGTGAAGACAGCGAAGTGGATCCAGGATAACACTCCGGAGGATGCCTTAATCGGGGCTCATGACATCGGCGCCCTTGGCTATTATGGGGAGCGCCGTATCGTCGATCTGGCCGGTTTGATCTCGCCGGAAGTCATCCCGATCATCCGGCAGGAAGCAGAACTCGCGGCTTTGCTTTCTGAGAAGTCCGTGGATTACATAATGACTTTCCCCGACTGGTATCCGATCTTGGTTCATGATCTGCCACGCATTTATTCGACTCAGAGCGTATACAGTCTGGCGGTTGGAGGGACGAACATGACGGTATATCGATGGCCGGAGCAATAAGTTTGCTTGCGATTTCATGCCTGTGCTATACTCGCCCAAGCCGTTTTTTAAGGTAGGGGTATTCATGGAAACCATCGGGATAGTCATCGTTGACGATCACCCATTATTCCGGGAGGGGGTCCGGAATGTCATCGATGCAGAGGATGATCTGAACGTTCTGGCGGAGGGAACCACGGGGGACCAGGCTATTCAGCTCATCGGGAAGCACGACCCTGACGTGGCGCTCATCGATATCAACATTCCGAAGATGAACGGCATGCAGGTTGCCCGGCAAATTCAAAGCGACCGACTCCGAACATCGGTGGTTCTGCTGACAGCCTATGATGATGTGGAACAGGTCTTGCACGCCTTTCGAGCAGGAGCCAAAGCCTATTGCTCGAAAGATGTGCACGCCGGCAAACTGGTGGATGTTATACGTCATGTGGCTCGTGGCAATTTTGTCGTTGGGGACCAGGTTTACGACGAAGACAGCCTGGAGGAGTGGCTCAAGAAGGGCGTGGAGACGATCCGCCGACCCCATTTAGATGGCGACATTGAAGCCTTTACTCCATTATCGCCAAGAGAGATGGAAATTCTTCAGTACGTCACGCGGGGGATGAGCAATAAGGAGATAGCCACCCAACTCGGAATCAGCCACCAAACCGTGAAGAACCACATGACTTCGATCCTGCATAAGCTGGACGTTGAAGATCGAACACAGGCAGCAGTATATGCACTGCGTCATGGTTGGGTCAGGCTTCAAGATACCCGGAAGGATCCATCGAAGTAGCGAGGGTGATGAATGACCGAAGCTGAGCAGGTAGTCGAAAAAACACCGCTTGAAACCATGATCGAGGAGCTTCAAGCAGACCTGAACCAAGTGACCACGAAGCTCTCCGAGATTAATATGCTGATCGAACAGAGTCAGGGTGAAGTGGATAAACTGGCTCAGCGAAACGCAAACATCACAAATCGGCTTCATCAGATTCAGTCCAATTTCGATACAATCCCCCGCGAAGATATACTTTCCACCTATGAGATGGCACAGGATGCCCAACAGCGATTGTTTACCATGCGCGGTCAGCTTGAAAAGCTTGAGAGCGATCGCAAACACCTGGAGGGGCGTGAGAATTTGATTCGGGATGTCCTGGGTTTGATTGAGGGCGCACCAAACATTGACACCGGCAGCGATGACGAGGCAACCCGAGACCTTGGAGTGGAGCAGGTGATCGAAGCGCAGGAGGAGGAACGGCGAAAAATTTCCCGCCAAATCCACGATGGTCCGGCGCAAGCCCTTTCAAATTTCATCCTGCAAACTGAGATTGTGATGCGACTGTACGACAACGATCGGGAGAACGCCCGGGCGGAGCTGGGAAATCTAAAGGACGCGGCCTCCAACACCTTCGCCAAGGTACGGGATTTCATTTTCGATCTCCGTCCGATGATGCTCGACGATCTTGGTCTTGCGCCGACCATTCGACGCTATGCTGAGGCCTTTGAGGAGAAATCCGGCCTCGATATCAACGTAGTGATTACCGGAACAGAACGTCGCCTGGCGCCGCACCGGGAGGTCCTGGCTTTCCGGGCAGTTCAAGAGATGCTGGCGAACACTCGGGCGCACGCGCAGGCGACCCAGGTCAAAGTCATGCTGGACATGGACGAAGATCAAATTCGAGCCGTAGTGGAGGACAACGGGATCGGTTTTGATCCGGCTGTGATGGAGGATGATGAATCGAGACCCGGCGGACTTCGCCGACTCCGGGATAGGGTTTCTCAGATCGGCGGCGATGTGGAAGTAGATAGCTCTGAAAGTGGCACTCGCGTCATCATGTCCCTGCCTACAGGCGAATAGAGCCCCACGGTTTATATCGGACAGAGGTCCTATTGTGCCGTGGACTTTTGTATGCCTATAATGGAGCCAGCTTGGAGAAAAATCTAGGCAAACTTCATGCGAAAGGAGGTGACGTCCATGCTGTATGCCCCGAAAGAGAAGGGTCAGGGCCTGGTTGAGTACGCGCTCATTCTTGTGTTGATTGCAGTGGTCGTAATCGTTATTCTCGCGCTGCTCGGACCAGCAGTCGGCAACGTGTTCAGCAACATTGTCAGCAACATCTAGCTGTTGCGGCTTCTCGCTTGAACAACCGTGGGAGGCACCTGACGATTGCAATGGAGCCCTATCGGCGATAGGGCTTCTTGCGTCAGATGGCATCGAGCTTGCTGCACGGCCGGCGAGCTGGCTTGACAATCGAACTCGAAGCGGTATGATACCGGCCAAACAGGTTTGAATGCCTGAAATCACGCTATTTAAGGAGGCACCATGCGCCGCGGTCGCATTCTGATCTTACTAGCACTTATATTGCTCTTGGGCGCTGTCGCAGGATTTCTCGTCCTGACCAGACTTGGTGGAGGAGGACAGCCGGCCATCGGGCCGGAACCACAAGCGACGGAAGGTCCGAGCTTCGGTGGTGAGGCACAAATTGTCATCGCCGCACAGGATATCTCCCGTGGATCGGAGATCCCCTCGGATGGTGTGATCCTTTCGCCATTCCCCGCCGATTGGGTTGTGGAAACGATGGTCACGGACCTCGATCAGGTTGTGGGAAGGCGGGCGCGGGCGGATATCGCCCGCGGTGTTCCGCTGACGGAGCGGATGATCACGGACGACCCAGGCGATGTGCTTGCAACCGGCTCAGCCGCTGCTGTTGTCATTCCGCCGGGCCAGACCGCCATCAGCATTCCAATGAACCGATTTTCTGGGGTGGCCTACTCGCTGCGTGAAGGCGATAATGTGGACGTGATCGTCAGCTTGCTGTTCCTCGATATCGATCCGGAATTCCAGACGGAGCTTCCGAATCGCACTGCCATTTTCGTTAGTCAAACCGGTGAGATCCTGACAGCGACCGGCGCGACCCAGGCCAGCACGTCGGAAGAGGGCACCGAGACCTCTTCGGAAGACCTCCGCTTTGGCCGTATTGACACAGAGGAGGAAACTGGTCAGCAGGTTTACCTGGTCCCTGACCCAGAAAGCAGTCAGCGGCCACGTTTGGTCTCGCAACGCCTGGTGGAGAATGCCACGGTCTTAGGAGTAGGCGAATTCCCGCTGCCAGAGGAAGAAGGTGAGGAGGAGACGGAGGAGGAGGAGCAGCCGGCTGGCGCGCCTGAACAACAGCAGCAAGCCCAGGAGGCTCAGCAGGCACCGGAGGCGCCGACCATTGTCACACTCATCATGCCTCCCCAGGACGCGCTGGCCGTCAAATGGGCGCTCCAGGCTGGCGCAGATCTGACTCTGACCCTGAGATCACCGGGCGATGAAACCGAGGATGCGACCACCAGCGTTACCCTCCAATACCTTATTGACAACTACAACATCTCTGTTCCATCGAAGCTCCCGTACGGGACAGAACCGCGCCTTCAAGCTGATCCCAGGCAGATCGAGCCTAGCTTGTCAGGCAGCTCGCCGGCGCCTGTGACGGAGTAGGGTGGAGACGATTGAGACAGGTAGCTGGAGGCCGGTATGACCGATAGCGCGGAAGATATCATCCGCGTCCTGGTCGTCGACGATATCGCGGAAACTCGCGAGAACATTCGTAAGCTGCTTCAATTCGAGACCGATATTGAAGTTGTTGGTGCGGCCAGGTCCGGTGAGGAAGCGCTCCAAATCGGCGAGGATTTAGAGCCGGATGTCGTGCTGATGGACATCAATATGCCCGACATGGACGGCATCGCAGTCACCGAGGCGCTGCTGCGGGATGTGCCGTATGCCCAGGTTGTCATGCTGTCAGTGCAATCTGAGGCTGATTACATGCGCCGGGCTATGCTTGCCGGCGCCAGAGATTTCATCGCCAAACCACCTTCGGGTGAGGAATTGATCCGGACGATTCGGGTGGTCGGCGAGCGGGCCAAGGAGCAGAAGGAGAAGCTTGCGAAGCCAGTCCAACCCGTTGTTGTGCCCGGGACAGGTCAGCTTGGTGATGGCACAGGTGCCCTGGAAGGTAAACTGCTGGCAGTCTACTCACCGAAAGGTGGCGTCGGCTGCACCATGCTCGCCACCAACCTCGCCTTGGGTTTGCATACCAGCGAAACACCAGCGGTGATTGTGGATGCAAGCCTGCAGTTCGGCGATGTCTCTGTTTTCATGAACCTGCAGGTGAAGAACTCCATTGTGGATCTGGCGGCGAGAGCCGATGAGCTCGATGCGGATTATGTGGACGGCGTCCTGATGACCCATGACAGCGGTCTGAAGGTACTAGCCGCGCCGCCTCGACCGGAGATGGCCGACGAGATCCAGGCCGACCAAGTCCGCCGAGTGCTGCAGTTCCTGAAGCAGAATTTCGCTTATACCATCGTTGACACCAGCTCGGATATGGATGATGTGACGCTGGCGGTGCTTGATGCAGCGGATCTGCTGGTGGTTGTGGCCACCCCGGATATTCCGGCGATCAAGGACAGTCGTCTCCTCTTTGACCTGCTCAGCGTGCTGGAGTTCCCCCGGGAGCGGATTTTCTTTGTGCTCAATAAGATGGAGCGGAAAACTGGCATCAGCGCCGAGGCTGTCTCCGAAAATCTCAAGCGGCAGGTTGAAGGAAAAATCCCATCGGATGAACAGGTCGTTGCTTCTTCAATCAACAAGGGAGTCCCCCTCATCCTGGGGGATAAAGGTAAGGTACCTGCAAGGAATCTTCTCGATCTGCTTGGTACAATCAGGCAGAGATTAGTAGCTGAACCGGAAGCGGAAGAAGGGGAACGAGAGCCTGAAAGAAGCGGGCTATTTGGACGTTAAGCGAAGGTAGGGCCGGTTGCATCGGCTTTGGACTGGGAGGTAGGTAGTGTCTTTATTAAAGCGAATAGAAGAGGGGCAGACGTCGGAGCCTGCTACATCCTCTAGCCGATCAAGCACATCGGGCGGGGACTCTGGCAGCTCCCGACTCGGGGGGATCAGCGCTCGGCGTTCCTCGCCACCCGGGGGATCGAGGGATACGTACCACGATCTCAAATCCCGGGTTCAGAACAAGCTGCTGGCTGAGCTCGATCCGACGATGGATGTCAGCCAGACGGCAGAGGTTCGCCAAACCATCGAGGAACTCTTTGAGAACATCCTGGCCGAGGAGAAAATCGTGCTTTCCCGGCCAGAGCGGCGCAGGCTCTTTGAACAGATTGTCGCCGAAATCCTCGGGTTAGGGCCGCTGGAGCCGCTGTTGGCCGATGAGACCATCACAGAGGTGATGGTCAACGGCGCCAAGAACATCTACATCGAGCGCAACGGTAAGCTGCTCAGGGAACCCGCCTCCTTTGAGAGCGATGACCACCTGATGCGGATTATCGACCGAATCGTGGCTCCGCTCGGCCGGCGAATTGACGAGTCCAGCCC
>JBKHKF010000241.1:0-4808 GCA_046537745.1 Anaerolineales bacterium
GTTTAGGTGAATAAAACAACGACTACTCAGCTTGCTCCTCGTGACAGACGTTCTCAATGATGTTGAAATCGTACGGCCGATTGTAGGTGGAAAACAAACTCCTGTCGGGCAGCAGTGGCAGATCGGCGCCGAAAGCCTGATTGAAAACCAGCCGGAAGCTGTTCACAGGTGTGATCTCCGGATAAATGGCATCCACGCCCCCTTCCGGCAGATAATAGGCGTTCAGGATACTCATACGATCCCGGCTCGAGCCTTCCTCCGGCCCGTGATCGCCCTGCAGAATGATGACCGGCGGTGTATCGCTGGACTCAAGGATCGACTCCAGCATCGGGATGATGCGGTCGTTCAGATAGGCAATCTGATCCTGGTAGCCCTGTCGATACCACTCCTGCCTCTCTTCATCCTCCCCCCGGAACTCCGGCTCCACCCGGGCCTCCCCACCCGGACCAAAAACAAAGGGGAGGTGCGGGGAGATGATGTGAGCGAAGACAAACTTAGGGGAGTCAAATTGGTCCATTTGCTCTAGAGTGTCCAAAACCAACAAGGCACGCGCTCTGTGCTGCCTGATGCCGGGTTCCGCCTCGGGCAGCAGAAAGCGCGGGAGCAGTTGAGCGGAGTCAAACAGAATCAACCCCGCGCTGGAGCGCAGTAGCAATCCCTCAAATCCGGTCATGCCGGTGGCAAAGCCCGCCAGCTCCAGCGTCGTGTAGATATCGGCGTCCCGCAGCTCGCTGAAGGGATAGCCGGTGTTGAAAGCGATCGTCCGGTAGCCCTGCTCCTGCAGTAGCTGCCGCACCAGACTCTCCTTGATCAGCGGGCGAAGCTCCGTCCGGTCATCCCGATTCGGGAGAAAATTCTCCCCCAGGTCATCGAGATACGCCATATTCAACGTGGAAGCGAAGGCCAGCTCGGTCTGAGCGTAGTTGGATTGGCTGCACTCCGTCACTTCGAAGCCTAACGCCTCCAGCTCCGCCAAGAAATCGCTGTTGTCGATCCCCCAGGATTCCTTCAAAACATCCGAACGCGCGTAGGCATCGAAGATGATGTAATAGACATCCGGTGAATCCTCCGGGGCTTGCAGCGAAATCGGCTCGCCAGTGGCTGGATCGACCAGGGCCGCGCCTCGTGCCCCTTCCGCCAGATTCGCGCGGAGCGCATACGACCCCACTTGCGCTAGCGGTATGAGCACAAGGATCAATGAGACCAGGTTGAGCCAGTGGTTCAGTTCCCGCGGCCGGCGCAAACGAAGAATCCCAACCACGCCGCCAATCAAGATCAAGGTCCAAAGCGGAATGAGATAACGATGGCGCCCGAGTTCACCTTGCAGGAAGGAAGCCCGCTGGCCCCATTCGTAGACCTGACCGTAGCTGAAGAACAGCATTAATAGCAGGCTGACGATTATGCCCGCTTTCATCTTGTCACGCAGCAACCAGGAAAGAAGCAGCCACAGGATGAAGACGGCCGCCAATGTGATGGCCAGCGGTCGCCACAGAACCTCCAGCCTCACTTGATCCACGTTTGCCGCGAACAGCGCCAGCAGCGGATAGCTGGCCAGAAAGACCACATGGAAGGGCATCCGACGCCAGATGTTCATGTGGTGGCGCGCTCCAACAAGTACAGGGTCCGATCCATCCCTTCGATCCTCTGGCCCTTTTTAATCTTGAACTTACGCTTGAAGGCCGCCTCGAAGTCCTCCTGATGGTAATCCTCGAAGATGTCCTCCCGGCTGGCCAGCAGCTTTTGCACCTGACCATCCGATTTGGGGACAAACTCGATGATCAGCCATGGGCTCAGTTCGGCAAAGAAATTGGCCAGCAGCGGCAACGGCAGGTTGTTAGAGATGGCCAGGTGATGGACAAGCGCCAGAGCCATTGTCACATCGAAATCGCCGCGGGCCATCAGGGATTCCCGCTCTTGATGAGCCCAGCCGAGGGCCGGGCTCGGGTTGGTGAGATCGATCAGCATTGGCAGCAGGTTCTCTTCGCCTTGCTTCTTCATGTGAAGATAATTGCGCTGGACCGCGCCGGGGTCAATGTCCGCCGAAACGGTAAAGGCGCCTCGCTCCGAAGCCAACCGGCTGAAGACACCCTGGTTCGCCCCGAGATCCAGCGCGGATTCTGGGGAAACTGCCTCCAAAAACTCGCTCACGAGCTGCTGCTTATGATCAAAGGCGGTCTCATCGTAGCTGTGGAAATCGTAATAATCGGACCAGGATCCGGCAGCTTGCCACTTCAGCCCCTGGATGGTGCCGCGCAGGTTCTCCACCATACCCTGCATCGAGCGCTCCCCAACGGCGCCGCGTCTGTCCTGGGACTTCACCTCACGGCCGGCGAATCGCCGCTGCGCGCCGGCGTGAATGTGCAGGTGCACCAGCAGGCCAAAATTCAACAAGGTGCGGCGTGGCAGCAGGCTGGCAGCGAGATCAAGGGGAACTCCATCGATATACAGCCTGAGAAATTGGCCCAGCCGGATGTCTTTCAGGGCCATCAAGGCCAAAGGCGCCAGGAAGTGCTGGCAGAACTGGCGATAGGCGACCCAGGGTTCGCCCTCGACACGGCTCTCAAAGGAGAGCGTGTCGATAAGGATTGGACGGCCTTTGTGGAACTGGATGTTGTAGGCGCTGGCGTCCTTAAGCGTCATCCCGGCCGCCAGCGCCCGTTCCTGGATCGCCAGCGTCGCCAAGGCGGCGTCCTTGAGCTGAGCGAAGGACCACTCGTATGGATAGGTCAGAAAGGGGATGGGCTCTGGTTGGAGTACTCGGAAAGAGTCCGCTGGATCGGCCGGCTCAATCTCGACTTCAGTGTGCGGGATGAGCAAATCCTCATCAACCAAATCAATATAAAGGGCCTGCATCAGCGCCTGGTAGTTCTCTCGATAGCGCTGATTTACCTGGCGGTAAAGGATTCCATCTCGACGGAAAAGGAAGCCGTTGGGGTCGCGGAAGGAGGCGGGGTGTCGCCCGGGGCTACTCTTCATCTTCTTCCGGGACTTCCCGGCCCAAGAGACGTGCGAAGAACCCCTTGACCTTGCCCCAATAGATGCGCAGCATCAAGAGCGCGCCCATGGCGCCGGCGATGAGGAGCTGAAGCAGGTAGCTGCCCGAACCCGGGTCGAGATAGGCATCGGGAGCAAACAAACCTGCGACGTAGGATAAAACGTAAACCCAGATGATTGAGAACATATATTCCCTTCCAGCGAAAGGCCACATGGGCCTTACAAAATTAAATTCTCTGATCCTTAACGAGGCAGTTTACCATTCGGAAATCAACCTCTTCATCGATATCATACGCCTCATCAGCATCAACCTCGAAGAGAGCTGGATTCGAGCCGAGTCGATTTTTCCGCGCCAGAAACCCATCCCGCTCAAACAAATAAAAACACGAGTTCTCCTCGTACACCGGCGGCAGGTCCTGGGTGCGCAGCAGCTCGGAGGGGTCGTGGTTGATGGGCTCTCCATCCGGCGTCCACAGGCGGGTTTGCAGCCGTGTCACCCCAAAGAGCGAATCCTTCTCGGGAAATGCAGCCTCAAAGCGCTCGATGGCGGCAGTAACGGTGGCCGGCTTTAACAGCGGATTGGTGGAGTGAGTCTGCAGATAGAATTTGCTCTTCGCCTGCCCAACGTCGTGCAGGAGCACCTGGTTCATCGGGATCTCGCCATCCCTCAGCTCCGCCGGCCGCTCGATCAGTTTCACCTGCGGATAGGCTTTCTCGATCCCATCCCAAATCACCTCACTGTCCGTGTTCACCACGATCAACTCAACGGCTTCCACGGCCAGCAGCGTCTCAATAATGTAGGCGTAGAGCGGCTTGCCCGCAAGCGGCCGGTAGTTCTTGCCCGGCACCCGCTCGGAGTGATGACGCATGGGTACCAGGGCGGCCCAGCGGTAGTCCAGCTGAGAATCCGTCATCGCTCCACTTCCTTGGCTTGAGCATGGCCGTAATCGATGGGCTCGACGGCGCGTCCTTTGGGATTCGCCGTCCGCCGTAAGCTGCGAGGATAATAGAAGGCCTGCCGTAAACGGGAGCTGACCGGGCCCCGGTGCCGGAAGCCGCGATAGGTCCCCCAGAACTGCATCAGGCGGAACCACAGGATCTCGCGGAAGACCTCCAGAAACTGACCCTCCCGCAGCGCGTGCCAGCTGTCGCTGACCACATTGGAGATGTACAACCGGAGAAATTCCAACGGGCTGAAAGGCTCTTGCGGCCTCATCCGCTTGAGGGCAATGGCCTCCCGCCGGTAGCGGTTATAGACCTGAAGCGGGGTCTCCTCATGCACGTGCACGATCTCCGCCTCGGCCACGTATGCCAAATAATAGCCCTGCTCGATGGCCCAGTTGGCCCACTCCAGATCTTCAAGTCCGGGCAGACTCTCATCGTAGGGATGCTCTTCCCACAAGGACCTGCGAATGGCGGCGTTGGCGTTGTTGCACAGCGGATCCTTCTGCTTCAGATTCGAGATTTCCGGGTACATCTTGCTGAAATGCTGGTGTTCGCTGAAGCGGGTGGTGCTGTTCCCCCGCTGGCGGCCGTAGGCAAGCGCCACTTTGGGATCGGAGAATGGCTCGACCAGACGCTCCAGCCAATCCGGATAAACCGGATAAACATGGGCGCTGGCAATGGCGATGATGTCCCTCGTGGCGGCCTGGCAGCCCAGGTTCAGCGACCGACCAAATGTAAACTCATCCGGCTCGATCTCCACGATGTTGACAGGGAAGCGAGAGGCGATGGCGACGGTGGCGTCCGTCGAGCCGGAATCCACCAGGATGATCTCGGGATCCTCAACGGTCTGCTCCATGATACCCGAGAGC
>JBKHKF010000242.1:0-4782 GCA_046537745.1 Anaerolineales bacterium
GCATCGTCCTGGTTCCGGTGCTTGCGCTGGGACTGGCGATGCGTTTCTGGGTGCGGCAAGGCCTTTCGGATTGGCTCAACTGGTTGCTCGAACCCGAGAAAGTATTTGTGGCCATGCAGGCTGGCGGGCGCAGCGTGTTGTTTGTGACCGCTATCGCGGCGGTAGGCGCCATCGGCCTGGCGTCATTAATGGTCATGGTCCTCACCCAGCCACTGCTGCGGCTGCGCGAGGTGGCTGAGCAGGTGGCGAAGGGGGATTTGGATAAACGCGCGCCAGTGATGGCCAACGACGAAATCGGGCAGGTTGCGAAGGCCTTCAACCGAATGCTGGATCGGCTTGTGAGGAGCCAGCGTCAGCTGGAACGGATCAACCAACGTCTTTCTGCTCTGTATCACGTTACGGCCTCCGTGGGGCGAGGGCTGCAGCTCGATCACGTGTTAAGGGCGGCGCTGGACAGCACCCTCGAGGTGACAGGCCTTCATCGCGGATGGATCTACCTGCGCGATGAGGACGCCAATCGCTTCTACCTGACCACGGCGGCTGAACCGCCATCCACAGTCCTTCAATGGCCCACCGGCAGGGAATTCGCCTCATGCGATTGCCAGCAGCGGTTGATGGACTCAAATGGGGACCCTCATCCTTCCATTCATGAGTGCGGAAGGCTCCAGGAGATTTGTATAAAGCTTGGGACAGAACCCCGTCACGTCAGCGTTCCCCTGGTTGCGCGTGGCAAGAATCTGGGGATCATGAATCTGCTCTGGGACAAGGGACGAGAGCCGCATACTAAAGAAATGGAGCTGCTGCGAGCGATTGGCGTCCAAATCTCAGCGGCGGTGGCGAATGCCCGGCTGCACGAGGACCTGCAACGGGAGGAGGCTGGCCGTCGCGCGCTGATGGCATCGCTGGCCACCGCGCAGGAGGATGAGCGAGCACGCATCTCGTCCGAGCTTCACGATGGCACAGGCCAGGAGCTCACAAGCCTTCTTCTTCGGTTAAAGCTTCTTGAAAATATGGGGAGCGACGAAAAGCTGCGGGGCAAAGTAGAGGAGCTGTGCACGGATCTATCCGGGTCGATTGAGCGACTGCGTGAGCTGTCACACGAACTGCGTCCACCTGATTTGGAGCAGCTGGGGCTTGGTCCTTCCCTGCGAAATCTGGCCGAGGATATGTTTGATGGTCAGGGGATCCACTGCGCAGTGGAATGCGCGCTGCACAACGAGATCGCTCCTGAAGAGGTCCAGATTTCCTTTTACCGTATAGCCCAGGAGGCATTGACGAATATCATCAAGCACGCCGGGGCAGAGGCTGTGTTGATAAGCTGCGAGCGGGAAGAGCATTGGGCAAGACTTAGAATCGTGGACAACGGAGTCGGGTTTGATCCCGATGAAGTGATGAATGATGGGCGCAGCCACCTTGGGTTGGCAAGCATACAAGAGCGGGCCGAGCGGCTGGGCGGATCCCTTGTCGTCGAGACGGCGCCGGGGGCGGGAACGAACCTGAAGGTTGAAATCCCACTCGTGCAGGAGGTGTTGGTGTGAGTAAGTCACGTTTAAAGGTCATATTGGTAGATGATCACGCGGTGCTGCGAGCAGGTTTGCGCTCGCTGCTGGACGAACAAGATGATTTGGAGGTGATCAGTGAAGCGAACAGCGCCGATGAGGTCTTCGCGCTGCTCGATGCCGAGCTGCCCCAGATCATCGTGATGGATTTGGGCATGCCCGGGATGAACGCCTTTGATGCCATCAAGGAGATACGGCAAACACATCCTGCGGTCAAAGTCATCGTGCTGTCGATGCACAAGGGTCGGGAGGTGGTGACCCGGGCACTCGAAGCGGGCGCGGATGGCTATGTGCCCAAGTCGACGGCCCATACCGACTTGCTGCGCGCTATTCGGGCTGTTGGCCGCGGCGAGACCTATTTGCACCCGAGCGCGGCCTCGGTGCTGGTGGATGCGGTCCGAGGTACGGAGGAGGAGCAGATCCTGCTGGAGACGCTCTCCGAACGGGAGCTCGAAGTGCTGAACTATACCGCCCGAGGGTACACAAGCCGCGAGATAGGTGCCAAGCTGTCCATCAGCCCCAAGACCGTGGACACCTATCGCCATCGCGTTATGGGGAAATTGAAGCTCGACCACCGCTCTGAGCTGGTTGATCTGGCCTTCAAAGCAGGGCTGCTGGGAGAAGCGGTTGGCGGCTGATCCACTCTCTTTTCATTTCACCTGTCCATCCAACCTCAAGGAGAGTCCAGTGTCCATCAAGAGCAGGCAACGCATCAGCCGGCGTCAATTTATTAAGGGCTCGGGCGTGTTGCTGGCGACATCCTCGCTGGCCGCGGCTGGGGCGGGCTGCTCGGCCATTGTATATACGCCACAGCAAGAGGTTCTTGAACCCCCCACCTATGCACTGGAGGAGGGTGGGAAAGTGATTATTCAAATGGAGCAGGTTCCCGCTTTGAACGAAGTGGGTGGTGCCGTCGCCATCGTAGACAAGGCCCTTGAGAAGAACCTGATCATCGCCCGCACGGCCGAGGATCGCTTTACTGTGGCCGCTAACTACTGCAGCCATCGCCAAATGGCGCTCGGTTATGACCACACCAGGCAGCGCTTATAGTGCTCCTCCTTGGGAGGCAGCGAGTATGACCTGGATGGCAGGGTGCTGTCCGGCGCGGCCAAAGACCCGCTAAGACTTTACGGGGCTGACCTTCAGGAAAGAGTCTTGATCATCTCCACTATCTAGGCTGGCCGCTGATCTCGCCCAGGTGTGGCATATCGCCACCAAACTGCCGTTCTATAATTAGATTAGGTGGGTTGGATTTAATAAAAGGTGGAGGCCATGAAAACAGCGGAATTAACAGAGGGTCAATTAGAGAAATTGCAGGAGCTCGAATCAGACCTCGATGAGAACCTGGTAGCCATGGAATATACGTCAAATCTGGCGGATTTGAACGAGGATCAGCTGGCTAAGGTGCAGTCCCTGGAGGATGACCTGGACGTTGTCCTGCTGGCGCATGCCCGATAGCATTCCCGACGAGGCAGATCCTTCAAAGCGCCCTTCTGCATGAAGGGCGCTTTTCGGTTTAAAAGCCATCATCATGCCAACTTCCGGGCGCCGAACAAGTAGTTGCTAGTGTCACTTCAGGTGAGGAGAACCGTCACTAGTCCCTTTGTGGCAATCTTCACTATGATGCAGTTGATTGGAGGTGGTGGGTTTTCAACGCGCAATCCTGTTTCATCCCACCCACCATCATCGCCGTACGAGCCCACCCCTCCTTTTTCAACCTCCCAGTCCAACATCTGGACTGGGTAACTTGTGGAGATGTGGTTTATATGCCGATTTATGAGTACCTGTGCCCGGATTGTCGGGCGACCTTTGAGCTAAAGCGCTGTATCGATGAGCGCGATGAACAGGCGGAGTGCCCTTCCTGCAGCGGGTTCTCAGGCAGCCGGGTGGTTTCGCTTTTCTCGGCAGTTTCCAAAGGATCGAACGGCGCCAGCAGGAGCATTGCCGGGGGGTCAGCCTGCGGAAGCTGCACCCCTTCACCGGGTGGCTGCGCCAGCTGTGGCATTCGATAATTGATTTTGGATAGAGGGGGGTTTGCTTGGTCTGGGGCTTGGCCTGGCCGAGCCCTTTTTTTGTTGAGCTCAATCTGGCCGAAGGTGAATTGTGAGTACCGAAGCTAAACTGAGCAAAGCGCAACTTGATCGCCAACGCCGCCAGCGCCGGCGTCGGATGATCACACTGGCAGCGCTCATGATATGAATCGCGGCCTGGCTCTATGGCTACTTCAGCCAGGCCCAGGATGTGGAGCCGGTGGTGCTGCCGGGCGCGGCCAGTTTCGAGCCCTTCGGCACACTGTTCGATCAAACCGGAACCACTGCCCAGTGGATTCTCTTGGTGCTGATCATCCTGGGCTCCTTAGTGATGTACCGGCCTTTCTGCACATTTATTTGCCCTCTCGATCCGGTGGTGGACTACATCGGGGAAGGGCGGCGTTGGTTTAGGGACGAATGGCGAAAACGAAGAGCGTAGATCGGATCAAGATTGCGGCGCTGCTGATTTTCGTGGCGGCGGCTGTTGTGCTGGTGGCTTGGACTATTTGGGATGGATTCTCCCAGGCCGATGCCGGCAACTCGATCGAAGAAGGCTATCAAGCGGCAGGGAGGGCAATGATCACACCGACTTCCACCGAGGTCCAGGCGACGATTGAACCCATGCCAACGGATCCATATCCCATGGAAAACCAAGGCGCACTCCCAATTGAACCAGCCTGAAGAAGGCGAAGATAACAGCGAAGGAGGCTGTGATGACTGAACAAAAAGCTTCGGAGATGTCCTGCGCCAACTGCCCGCTGCGGGCGCGCGCTGAGAAAAACCCGGACTCGTTGGTGGCCAGGCTGTGGAAATGGCACACGGGCTGGTGTCCGGGTTGGAAGGCGTATCAGGAAGCGCTGAAGGCAGAAACAGGCTGATCGATCGCTAAGATCCAGTTGAAGGGGACATATTTAATTGAAACCGGGGCTCGTAATCGAGCCCCGGTTTGGGTTCCTGTGAACGGTTTAGCTAGCGCTCGTCGATAGGAACGTAATGACGTTCGCCCTCACCCAGATAAACCTGGCGCGGGCGGGCAATGCGCTGCTCATCGTCCTCCAGCATCTCCTCCCACTGAGCGAGCCAGCCGACGGTTCGGCCGATGGCGAACATCACCGGGAACATGTCCACCGGGATCCCCATTGCTTGATAGATGATTCCCGAATAGAAATCGACGTTGGGATAGAGCTTGCGGG
>JBKHKF010000243.1:0-4776 GCA_046537745.1 Anaerolineales bacterium
GAGGTATCGGATCGACTGGAGAGCCTGGATGAAGCCTCCTTCAGCCGGGCCTCCGACTACGAATCACGGAGGCAGCAGCAGATCGAGCTTCCTCCTTTCCCAACCACAACAATCGGTTCCTTCCCACAAACCACCGAGATTCGCCGTTTGCGCGCCCAATACAAGAATGGGCAGCTGACCGAACAGGAGTATCACGACAAAATCGATTCCTGGATCGGCTACACCATCGGCGTACAGGAAGGCCTCGGGTTGGATGTGCTGGTCCACGGCGAGTTCGAACGTTCGGACATGGTCGAATATTTCGCACAGAAGCTGACAGGATTCGCTTTCACCCAGAACGGCTGGGTGCAGAGCTACGGCCATCGCTATGTGCGGCCACCCATTATTTACGCCGACGTCACTCGTCCCGACCCGATGACAACCTGGGAATTCTCGCGAGCCCAGTCCTTCACCAAGAAACCGGTTAAAGGCATGCTCACAGGACCGGTAACCATCCTAAATTGGTCCTTCCCGAGAAAAGACATCCCGCGCAAAGACATCGCCTTCCAGTTGGCGCTTACGCTCCGGGATGAAATCCAGGACCTGGAAAAAGCCGGCGCCCGCGTGATCCAGGTCGATGAGCCGGCGCTGCGGGAGGGGCTCCCCTTTAAGAAGGAACGCTGGGACGAATATCTTGGTTGGGCGACCGACGCCTTCCGCCTCGCCACCGGTGCGGCTGAACCCGAGACCCAGATCCACACCCACATGTGCTACGCGGAGTTTGGAGATGTCCTTGGCGCTATCGATCGACTCAATGCTGATGTGATCTCCATCGAAAACGCCCGCAGCGACGACGAAACCCTGCGCCAGTTGGCTGATTACGGCTACAGCCGCGAGGTCGGACCCGGCGTGTACGACGTGCACAGCCCAATGGTCGCCGGCGAAGATGCTGTGATCAACAAACTGCAGGCTTTCAATCAACATCTGGATCCACAGCGGATTTGGGTCAATCCAGACTGCGGCTTGAAGACACGCGGCTGGAAGGAAGTGATTCCGTCGCTGGCGAATCTGGTGAGGGCCGCGGAGAGAATGAGGGAGCGAGTTTAGAGTCTAGAGTTAAGAGTTAAGAGTCGAGAGGATGCTGTTAGGAAGCCTGTCAATAAGATTGGATTGGCATTTAATTTGAGGCAGGGACAGCGCCAGCCTCCTACCCTGCCCGGGACTCTTAACTCAAGACTCTTTACTCCAAACTCCATACTCCCACCATATGCTGGAGGCCAGAATGCACAATCCCAATTTCGATCCCAAAAAAGCCGTGGACAACGACGGCAAGATCACCGTCGAAAACATCAATCATCCCGGCAAGTACTCGGAGCTCAGCGCTGTGCGCCTTATCAACCCGAAGGACGAGGACTAACTATGATCGATGGCCAACTAAAGAAATGGATCGCAGAGCCCAAACCCATCCTGCTTGACGGGGCGATGGGCACCATGCTGCACGGCCAGGGTTTCAGCTTCGATCGCTGCCTTGACCAACTCAACCTCACCCATCCCGAGGCTGTCAGGTCCATTCACGAAGCCTACTACCATGCTGGCGCTCAGGTGATCGAGACCAATTCCTTTGGCGCAAACCATTTCAAATTATCCAAGCATGGTCTGGAGCACCAGGTGCAGGCCATCAACCAGGCCGCCGTAGACCTGGCACGGGCGGCGACAGAAGCAGGCACGCAGCCTGCATTGGTAGCGGCCAGTGTGGGGCCGCTGGGCGTCCGGCTAGCCCCCTTTGGTCGTGTGCAGCCAAAGCAAGCCTACGATGCCTTTTACGAGCAGATTCAGGCGCTCATCCAGGCAGGGGCGGATTTGCTGATGATCGAAACCCACAACGACCTCCATGAGCTGAAAGAGGCGATCCGGGCAGCTCGTGACCTTTCCGATCTCCCCATCATCGCCTCCATGACCTTCACCCGCGACGACCGCACACTCCTCGGCGACACAGCCAGCCAGGTGGCCCATGCGCTGGTGGAAAGCGGCGCAGACATCCTCGGGGCTAACTGCTCCGATGGTCCGGCCCAACTCCTCCGCATCGCAGCTGAGATGAAGTCCGCCGCTGACGGGCTGCCCATCGCAATCTGGCCCAACGCCGGCTGGCCTGAGCGAGTGGCCAACCGGATCCTGTACCCGGCCACACCGGATTATTTCAAGGAATTCGCTTTGACCGCCCGCCAAATTGGGATTGATCTGATTGGCGGCTGCTGCGGCACGACTCCCGAACACATCGAGGCTATGCAGCACGCCTTGGAACTGCCGCCTGCCGAGACCAATGGCTCCCAATCTTTTGTGGTTTCCAGGATGATCGAACGGGATGTGGCGACACAGGAGGAGCCTACCGAACTGGCGGGCAAGCTCGCTGAAAGAGAATTTGTGCTTTCCGTTGAGCTCGATCCGCCGCGCGGTTTTTCCACCCACAAAGCGTTGGCCGGCGCTCACCTGCTGGCCGAGGCCGGCGCGGATGTCATCAACGTAGCCGACAGCCCAATGGCACGAATGCGCATGAGCCCATGGGCGGTGTGCCAGCTTATCCAGAGTCAGGTGGAGTTGGAGACAGTGCTGCACTTTCCCACTCGCGGTCGCAACCTGCTGCGCGTGCAGGGAGACCTGCTGGCGTCCCATGCCTTGGGTGTGCGCAATTTGTTCGTAGTCATGGGCGACCCCACGGCCGTCGGTGATTACCCGGAGGCGATGGACAATTACGACCTCGTTCCAACGGGACTGATCCGATTGGTCAAGCAGAGCTTCAATGTTGGCGTTGATCACGCCGGCTCCGACATCGGCGGCGCCACCTCTTTCTTTGTCGGTTGCGCGCTGAACCTGGGAGCCCAGGATCTGGAGCGCGAGGTTGGTCTGCTCAAGAAGAAGCTTGACTGCGGCGCCGACTTTGCCCTGACGCAACCGGTGTTTGAGCCCGAGCCCATCGACCGGTTCATGGAAGCCTTTGAGGCCCGCTACGGGCCGCTTGAACTGCCTATACTGATCGGCCTGCTTCCGCTTTATAGCGACCGACACGCCTCCTTCCTGCACAATGAGGTCCCCGGCATCAATATCCCGGAGGCAACCAAAGAACGTGTTGGCAAGGCCGGCGATGAGGGGCCGCGCGTCGGCGTCGAGCTCGCCACCAGCCTGTTGGAGCAGCTCCAGAACCGGGTGCAGGGCGCTTATCTGATGCCGCCCTTTGGACGTTATGACATGGCGGCGGAGATTATTGAGGCAGTCAAGAGTTAAGAGTCAATCGTTCAGAATTAAAAGCATTCAATCATCAGCGATCAGCTTGCAGAAGCCGACAGCAGCCATGGGCGTCGAGCACAGTACCCCACGCTTCATTCTTTGGGAACCCGATCCGGGTGCCTTAAGAAGGATCATTCAGCCTCATAAGCTCCAATGCCCTAGCATCACAATCCGCTTTCCCATTCAAGGAACCCTGGGAGTCTTGATCTAGCCCGGCGAGCCTGGACTCGGCACCCTGTGCTTCTTATTCGGATCTCTGCGCAAAGCGCTTCCGACGGATGTTAGTATGAAACAAATAGGCAAAATTGAGGGAGGAAAAACCTTATGGCCGAATTAGCTGACCGTGAACTCAAACCTCCGCGCGGCGGCGGCGCTGAGCCGCTCCAGGGCGAGGAGCTGAAGAAATTGGCCGATGAGTTGAACAACGGCTGGGAGGTCGTGGATGAACACCACCTGGAGAAGGAATATTCCTTTGACGATTTCCAGGCTGCTCTGGACTTCACAAACAGGGTTGGTGAGCTGGCAGAAGAGGCCGATCACCATCCCGAGATCTGCCTGACCTGGGGCAAGGCCTCCATCACCATCTGGACCCACAGCATCGGCGGGCTGAGCGAGGCTGATTTCGTCTTTGCCGCCAAGGCGGATCGGCTGGCTTGAGATTTGGAGTTTAGAGTCTAGAGTTAAGAGATCTCCCTATCAGCGGTTTCTTGCGGGAGCTACGAAATCGCCGGGAAGCGGCAGGCTGTGATCCAAAGCCCATCCAATTTAGATTCATCTTCAGTCCGCCAACTCTTTACTCTTAACTCGGAACTCTAAACTCTTAACTCTGAACTGAACCCTCCCTTCTTGACGCTGTCAGCGCAGGCATGCTAGACTGACCACATCAACGGACGAGAGCTTGGAAGGCCAGACATGAGTTTGGCGGCACCCAGGAAAATCCGGATGGTCATGCGCAGGTTGCCGACGCCGATGGCCCGAGGCACATCGGCTCGGACCGGGCGCGCCTGACCGCTGCCGGTCCCGGCAACAACTTCGCCGCCAGCCTCGAGCTGGCGGTCTTCATTTTTTATGGGTCGACGAAAGCGCGAATGAGAGAGAACAATGAACGAATTAATCCATATTTCCGTCGCCTGGCCCTACGCTAACGGCGATTTACACGTGGGGCATTTAGCCGGCGCTTATTTGCCGGCGGACATCTTCGCTCGCTACCAGCGCCTCAAGGGCAACCGCGTTCTGATGGTCTCCGGCTCCGATTCTCACGGCACTCCCATTACCGTGGAGGCCGATCAGCGCGGCCTGACCGCGCGCGAGCTCTTTGAGCATTACCACGAGCGATTCCTGCAAAGCCAGAAGGATATCGGCATCAGCTACGACTTGTTCACGCACACCGATACCGAGAACCACCACCGCATCGCCCAGGATTTCTTTCTGCGGCTACACGAGCAGGAGGTGCTCTATCGCCAGCGACAGAAGCAGCTGTATTCCGAGAGCGAACATCGATTCCTGCCGGATCGC
>JBKHKF010000244.1:0-4743 GCA_046537745.1 Anaerolineales bacterium
GGCTTATCTGGAAAAGCTCGAAACCCATCAAGGACAACCTCTAGCTGAACGACAGCAGGCGGCCCGCCAGGCGGCGGAAATGGTCCGACGGCAGATCCGTCGAAACCAGGCGGCGGGCTGGCATGTGCTTAAGGAGCTGTTGGAACGGTTGGAACTGAAAGAGAGTGCTATCCGTCGGCGCGGCAGTCATGAGCCAAATTCAACGGTGGATTGGCAAATGGCGGCTGCGCGCGCCCGTTTTGTCAAAGAGGACTGTCAGCGTTGGGCTGATCTGTATCCCGAACAGATAGTGCGAGAGTATGAATCTGCCTTATCGGATGCCGATACGATCTATGCGTACCTGCTTCAAAGGTACGGCACGGAGGCACTCCAAGAGGCGGGCCATTGGGAGCAGCTGGCGCAGTTCCGGGCCCGCATCCTGGAAGTCGACCAACCCAGTCAGGGAGAGCTGGAGGAGCTCGATAGATTCTACGATCGACTGAACCCATTGCGGGCGAAACTTATGGGGCTCGAACTACCCGATGCACTCCTGTTGGTCGAAGCCACGAAGACAAACACCAGGCAGGCTGCACCGGAGCGGCCGGATTCCGCTGAGTACGCTATACCAACCAGCTGAGACTGGCTTCTCCTTCCTGGGTTGCTTTGGCCTGACCATGTAATCAAATTTATTTGTAACCCCAATTAATTGCTGTGTATCAGCTGACAAGTAACCCTTGTCAGTTGATGTCTTTTAGGTCAGTATCTACCTGAGGCAATTGATAAGGGAGAGAATTGTGGCCGATTACATTGGCGCCCTCGATCAAGGGACAACCAGCACTCGATTTATGATCTTTAATCACGAAGGACGGGTGGTTGGCAGCCATCAACTGGAACACGACCAACTGCATCCCAGGCCGGGTTGGGTGGAGCATGATCCATTAGAAATCTGGCGCAATGCCGAGGTGGCCATCAAGAAAGCCCTGAATGAGGCCGGATTAAGTGGGAGCGGTCTGGCCGCCGTGGGTGTCACGAACCAGCGGGAAACTACCATGGTCTGGGATGCCAAAACCGGCAAGCCATATGCAAATGCAATTGTCTGGCAGGATACCCGCACCGATCGATTGATCCGGCATCTGGCAGAGGATGGAGGGCAGGATCGCTTTCGAGGGAAGACTGGTCTGCCCCTGGCGACATATTTTTCCGGTCCAAAGCTGTCCTGGCTGCTTCAGCATGTGGATGGGCTGCGCAGTGCGGCTGAGGCGGGGGATGCTAAATTCGGGACGATCGACTCCTGGCTGATCTGGAATCTCACAGGCGGCGTCAACGGGGGAATCCACTGCACGGATGTGACCAATGCCAGTCGAACTTTGTTGATGAATTTGGAAGCGCTTAGCTGGGACCAGGGCTTATTGGATGCGATGGATGTTCCAGCGATTATGCTCCCAGAAATTCGACCCTCGATTGATACTTCGTACTATGGTCTGACCGCCGAAGACGGTCCATTTGGTGCGGAGGTGCCTGTGTGCGGTGCTCTGGGGGATCAGCAGGCGGCTCTCTACGGTCAGGCTTGCTTCAAGGCGGGCGAGGCAAAGAATACCTATGGTACAGGCTGTTTTGTGTTGCTCAATACAGGCGAGGAGCGAGTATCGTCAGAGCATGGATTGATCACAACAGTGGCCTATCAGCATGGCGATGAGCCCGCTGTGTATGCCCTCGAGGGATCCATTGCCATCGCGGGCGCCCTGATCAGTTGGCTTCGGGATAATCTTGGGATCTTGGATTCAGCTCAGGAAACAGGCGCACTGGCCCAGTCGGTGGAGGACAACGGCGGGTGCTATTTTGTCCCAGCCTTCTCGGGACTCTTTGCTCCATACTGGCGTGATGATGCCCGGGGGGTGATCACCGGGCTTACTCATTACGTAAAGCGGGAGCACATTGTGCGCGCGGCTTTGGAGGCAACCGCTTACCAAACCAGCGAGGTAATTGAGGCAATGCAGCAGGATTCCGCCGTGGAAATGAAGAGTCTGAAGGTGGATGGTGGCATGGTGCGCAACGATTTCCTGATGCAGTTCCAGGCGGATATCCTGGACTCGCCGGTTATTCGTCCTGAAGTGAGCGAGACCACCGCCCTGGGCGCGGCCTATGCCGCTGGGAGGGCGGTGGGGTATTGGGCTGATGAGGAAGCGCTGCGGAGGAATTGGCGGATGGATGAGCGGTGGGAGCCTTCGATGTCGTCTGAAGAGAGGGGGCGGCTGCTGGCGGACTGGCGCAAGGCCGTGGAACGGTCCTTCGGCTGGAGCGAGTGACCACGATGATCTCAAGGGCCTCTGCGTTAGCCAAGCTTTCATCGCTCGAGCAAGCGCCTGTCTTGATTATCGGTGCAGGGATAAACGGAATCGGCACCTTTCGGGATTTAGCGCTGCAGGGTGTGGACGTTGTTATGGTGGACAGGGCGGATTTCTGCTCGGGGACGAGCATGGCCTCCTCCCATATGCTTCACGGCGGCATTCGCTATCTGGAAAATGGTGAGTTCCGGTTGGTGCGGGAGGCGTTGCATGAGCGGAACCGACTGCTTGCAAACGCGCCGCATTTGACTGCCCCGCTGCCAACCGTCATTCCGATATACAAGCGCTTTTCCGGAGTTTTAAATGCGCCGCTGAAGTTCCTGGGATTGCTCGATCGTCCAAGCGAGCGGGGAGCACTGGTGATCAAGCTTGGATTGATGCTTTACGACGGCTTTGTACGTCGGCACAATCCATTGCCCGGCCATGATTTCTTTGCCCGGGAGTCAGCGCTGAAAAAGTGGCCGGAGCTCAACCCCGAGGTTCTTTATGCCGCCCGGTACTACGATGGTTTCATGCCATCGCCGGAGCGAATCTGCATGGAATTGATTGGTGATGCGGAGCGGGATCATGGTGGGGCCATAGCCCTAAATTACGCGCCGGTTGTTGGGGTCGATAAGGACCAGGTGCTCATAGAAACGGAGGAGGGCGCAGAAATTCGGCTGTCGCCTCGGATCGTGATCAATGCCGCGGGTCCATGGATCGACTTCGCCAATCGCCATCTCCAGGAGAACACGGATTTCATCGGCGGCACAAAGGGTTCACACCTCATTCTCGATCACCCCCGGCTGCGGGACGCGCTGGCAGATCATGAATTCTTCTTTGAATACTTCGACGGCAGGATCGTGCTGATCCTCCCCTATCTTGACAAGGTGATGATCGGGACCACAGATATTCGCATCGATGATCCCGACGAAGCCCGCTGCACCGAGGACGAGATTGATTACATGCTCGGCATGGTTCCGAAGGTGTTTCCGGCTATTGAAGTGGGAAGGGAGCATATCATCTTCCAGTTCTCGGGCGTGCGACCGCTCCCCTCCGCACAGGGCAAGTCAACCGGTCAGATTAGTCGGGACCACCAATTGGAGATCCTGGAGCCGGAGGCGGGTCGGCCATATGCCATCTTCAATTTAATCGGAGGAAAGTGGACGACATTTCGTGCGTTCTCCGAGCAGGTTTCCGATGAGGTGCTTGGCAGGCTGGATCGAAGACGCCGGGCCAGCACGGCGGATCTGGCGATCGGAGGTGGTGCTGGCTACCCTGAGTCCACCGAGAAACAAGATGAATGGGTTGAAGAACGAGCAATTGAGTCCCCCATGCCCGCTGCCTACATCCGGCAGCTGCTGGAACGTTACGGCACGCGTGCCGATCGCTATTTGGCGGCCGCGGAGACCAGCGGTGATGGGATGCTATCCGCTGACCCCTATTATTCGGAAGCGGAGATCCGTACGCTGATCCAAAATGAGCGAGTCCATCATTTGGACGATGTGCTGTTGAGACGGACCACACTGGCCTGGACTGGCGCGGTGTCGCCAGATCTGCTGAACAGGGTCAGTGAGCTGACAGGGGAGATGCTCGCATGGACAGCGGTCCAGCGTCAATCAGAGCTTGATCGGACCATCCAGATCCTTCAGGAGGATCATGGACTCCTATTTCATATGTAATGTTTTCTGGGAGCATTGGGGTATGGAGATCGAGCCTATCGAGGTATACATTGAGCGGACCGGTCGTGAAACAGGTGGAGTCAATCCCATTTGCTCGCAGGCTGAAAATTGATTGGAGCTGCGCGCGGTGCGAAATCAGAAAGGCGGGGTTTTTCAACCGGGTTTTTCAGGCTCCAAGGTGTTATTTGTGTGTATATGGACATTGCGATTGGCTAACGACAGCTCTTTTGGGTGAAACGCTGAGGCGGTTTATTCGTTGTAATGAGTGAACATGAAGGTACTGGCAAGCCGACAGACGCTGAGCTGATCGCTCAAGCGCAGACCGGTGAGGTAGAAGCTTTTGGTGAAATCTACCGCCGGCATTCTGAAGCGATCTATCTCTTTATCAACAGTCGAGTTGGCTCCAAGAGGGATGCTGAGGATCTGACGGAAACTGTCTTCCTCCAGGCCTTTGAAGCGCTTGAGCGCTACGAAGAACGCGGTGCACCTTTCAGTGCCTATCTGTACCGGATCGCCCGGAACCAGGTCATAGACCACTATCGGGCGGAAGAGCCGGTGGAACCGCTAACAGATCTTGATTGGCGTTACGGCCAGGATCCGCTCGCTGAGAAGAAGGTTATCGATCAAGAGCGAGTGGAAAAGATCAAGGAAGCGTTAGCCAAACTGCCAGAGCATTATCAGGAAGTTATTCGATTGAGATTACTGGTTGGAATGCCGACAAAACAGGTGGCGGAATGGATGAACCGGGAGCCTTCGAC
>JBKHKF010000245.1:0-4729 GCA_046537745.1 Anaerolineales bacterium
GTTGAGAAGAAGCCGCCGGCAACACCCTCGATGATGGCGCCGCGGGCCTCAATCGCGGCTCTCTCTTCCTCAGAGAGATCGCCATAAAGACCGGTCCAGAACTCATGATCGAGGAACTGACCTTCCTCCACCTCGACCATCTCCCCTTCACCCAGAACACCCGGTCCGCCGAAGTAGTCGAGGACCGCATATGCCGTCACTTCCGCGGCAATGGCATTATCGAAGCCGATGTAGGATTCGACCTGCAGCCCCTCGATGGGTTCGAGCAGGTTGACAATGATCACAGGGATACCCTGCTCATTTGCCTGCTGAACGGCGGGGCGGATTACCTCAACCTCGATGGGTGAGATGGCGATGGCATCGACGTCACGCTCAATGTAGTCCTCGATAATCCCCACCTGATCAGCGAAGGAGGTGTGGGTAGCCGGAGATTGTGCGATCACTTCCACGTCATAGCCGCCCTCATTCGCATCAGAGGCCGACTCCTCGAAGAAATCAGTGGCCGTCTGGAACACGCCAGTGATGTCCGGCGGCGTCCAGCCGATGACGATGGGCTCTTGCCAGCGGGGCGCGCCCTCTTCCTCGGCCATCTCCTCTTCGGCCTCGCTCGGCTCCTCCATTTCCTCCGCCGGCGCTTCCTCCTCCGGGGCCGGCGTATCAGCGGCGGGCTGCCCAGCACAAGCCCCTAGTACCAGGGCCAATGCGATGAAGGCAGTCAGCACGATTAACGGTAAGCGTCTCCTGGCGAACATGTCTTTCTCTCCTCCCGAGCCTCCCGTCACAGAGAACTCGATTAAACCAAGCCTCGCGACTCAATCTGTCGACTTTCTGAGAGTGCGCTATAGGGCTTCTCTATTGGGTTTCCTCCTTTCTTGCTGTTCCAATTCATTGGCTCTTGGTCCGCAGCCGCAAAGGTGGATATCCTTGCCTCCCGTATTGGTTTGGAGGGGATCGTAGCTAATGGAGTTTGTCGCCGGATATATTCTTTTGCTCTCGACCTCCCGGTCATTGAAGCTTCTGGTTTCAGTTTTCCATCGACCGGGAATTGCTCGGGGGAAGACGGTTGCTTTCGCCACCCAGCACCTCCCGTACCTCTCCTTGCTCCCGAATTCGAACGAGCTCGACATCAAACTGGGATCGATCTCCCCTGTGTAAAGCGTGGTAGTACTCCAAGGGCGTACCATCCTCCAAATAACTGACGCTGTCCAACAGGATCAGAGGAGCCCCCTTTGGAACACCCAGGTGCTCGGCCTCGTACTCGTTGGCAGGGACCGCCTGAACCGTTCGACGCCCCCGGGCAATAACCAGCCCATAATGCTCTTCAATAAACGCATAAAGCGATCGCCTTTCTAAATCCGCATCCACAAGATCGGGGCACAAGCTCTCCGGCAGGTACGTGGTTACGAGCACAATCGGCTCATCCTCCACGAAACGCAGCCGCTCGATCTCTACGACGGGAGTCCCTTCATCAATCATCAAGTGTGAAGCTACTACACCGGTGGCATCCACAATCTCCGATCGCATGACTCGACTGATAGGTTCATGTCCCCGCTCAGCCATGTCCTGATAAAAACCCGTCAACTCCTGCACCAAGCCCTCCCGGATCTTGGGTTCAGCGATGAAGGTCCCCTTCCCCTTACGGCGGATAATGTACCCTTCATGGACCATATCGCTCAAAGCCTGGCGGATCACCGTTCGGCTGACGCCAAATTGGTCGCATAATTCCATTTCTCCGGGGAGTTGATCGCCAGGCTGCCACTCACCCTGTTCAATCGCTCCCTGGAGTTTCTTCTTCACCTGCACGTAAAAGGGGATCGGACTATTGTGGTCAACACTCGCCAACAAGTTCAGCCTCCAGACTTGTAATTACATGATGCCATCATTAATGTATGCCAAGTTAGAGGCGCTGTCAAGCAGGGGGTTGTGATAAGTGGCCGGGCGCCGAGAGGGAAAAGGCTATTGGGTCAAGAGCACTTTAACCTGCGAGCCCGGGTCTTGGTCCAGCCGCCGGTAGGCTGTTTCGGCTTGCTCCAGCGGAACCCGCTCCGAGATCAGCGGGTCTGGATCAAGACGGCCAGAAGAGATATAGGATCGAGCCGCCTCCCATGCCGCTCCCGGGAAAGGCGAAGAGTAAGAATTCCAAAAGCCCATGACCCGAAGCTCGTGACGTACGAGCCGCTCATAGGTCTCTGCGGGAAAGCTAACCTGCTCGTGTGGAACGCCTACGCACAGAATCCGTCCCCCCCTTCGCGCAAGCCGCAGCGCTGTCCCTTGAGCTGCGCTCGAACCAGTTGCAATAACAACCATATCCGGGCGCCTGCCACCGAGCGCATGAGTGACCCTGGACTCGAGGCTGGATACCGGGTCTACCGCCAGCGCCTCTGCCCCCATCGCTTCAGCCACCGTTAGTCGGTGCTCAAACCTGTCAAGGACAATCACCCGCTTGGCGCCCAGCAGCGTGGCCAGTCGAGAAGCCAGCAGTCCGATAGGTCCCGCGCCGATGACGAGCACTTCGTCCCCAGGATTCACCCTGTCCCGTAATGCGTGCACCACCACCGAGGTCGGCTCCATAAGCGCAGCGGCGTCGAATGAGATATTCTCAGCTAGCTCAATCAGATTGGAGGAAGGCGCAATGACCATCTCAGCACAGCCACCATCTCGGCGGGAGCCAAGGTAGTCGTAGTCATCACAGAGCGAGTATCGGCCCTGCCGGCACCATTCACACCATTCACATGGAATTAACGGCGCGACGGCCACGCGCCTTTGCAACCAATTCTGGCTGATCCGTTCTCCGACCTCCTTGACCACGCCCGATATCTCATGGCCAAGGACAATGGGATAGTGATAGGCAGCGCCATGGAGCGCCCGCGGGACATCCGAGGAGCAAATGCCAACCGCCTTGATCTCAACGCGTACCCAGTCCTCCGGCAACTCGGGATCCGGCACGGTTTCCCAGCGAATATCTCCCGGCTTGTGCACGACGACTGCTCTCACCGCTCTTCCTACTCTCCGCTCTCAGACTCAGGGTCAGGGTGCACGGCCACCGTCTCAGGGAGGCTGAGAACTGCAGAACCTGCCCCTATTCGCCCACTATTCTTGTCCGCCCGGTCAGGCTCATCGTCGGACTGCCGCCCATCCATGCTCCGATTACATAAGAATGATTCCTGGTGCCGTTGATCACATTCGAGACTTAAGCCGACGGCTCTAAACACGCTCTGCGACCTGGAGCAAACCCTCAAGCAGCCGCTGCGTGCGCGCGGACTCCTCTGCTGACGTACGTGGCCGCTGTCGGGTTTCAATGCACTGAAAGAAATGCTTAAGCTCGCCCTCAAAACCGCGAATCATCAGATGGGAAGACCAGCTGCCAATTTCCTCCACCCCATAATGGCGTTCTCCCCCTTGATCAATCCAGCGAGCCTTTTCGAATGCCTCCACGTACACGCTGACGCCATCACCATGGATTTCATAATGCTCACGCCAGCGACCAGCGGCCCGGCTGGTGGCGATGACCGCCAGCCCCCCACTCGCCAGGCTCAGGCTGCTGTAAGCACCTTCTTGTCGGCCATTCCGCTCGGTATACTGCGTTGATAGGGGTTTGGCTTCTCCACAGAAGTAGCGCATCAAGTCGACTTGATGGATCACATCATCTATATAGTTGGTTTCAAGATCAGCGTGAACCGGTTCAGGCCGGTGCTTCTCCAGCAGGGCATAGCGCACGGGTCGGTCCCCCCAGCGTTTCTTAACCCATTGATGGACCGGCGCGAAGCGGCGGTTAAAGGCCACCATCAGCACGCGTTCCCGTTTCTGGGCAATCGCTGTGAGCTCCGCGCTCGCTTCACTAGACATCGTCAACGGCTTCTCTACAAAGGTGTCAACGCCACCCTCCAACAGCTTCTTCGTGATCTCAAAATGGGTGGGATTCGGCGACAGCACAAGCGCAGCCTTTGGTCCCCAGTCGATCAGTTCTTCGAGGTCGATTGTTCCCTGTTGGAATGGATAGCGTTGTAGGTGATTTGCGACTGTCTCCGGTGATCGGCTGCATGCCAGCAACTTTAGTGAGGGCCAGCTTGAAAGTAGCGGTAGATATGCCTTCTCCGCGATGCCACCTAATCCAACAACGGCCAACCTCAAATCCTCACCCAACATGCCCTCCTATAACCATCGCCACAAGCTATACTTGGAAGTCCCCCATTGATTGGTGCAAGCACAAGCCACTTCAACGGTACCCCCTCAAAGCTTATTCCGTCAAGAGACTAGAACTATCATGGGCTTTACCATTTCCTCGCTGGGGTTATTCAAGATAGAGACGTCAAAGATCGACTAAAGCTGGAAGCTGCCGGAATGATGGGAGCGACATTGGTACTGGATATCGCCTGTCTGAATTTGCGAACTGTTCGAGTTCTTGTAACTCCGGACATCTGAGACGCGATCTTGAACATGCTGTGAGTACCCGCTTCGAGCGGACAAGCGCAGGAGGGAATTCAAAGTTGAGGCCAGCAGGTCGTCGGTCTCAATGCAAAATGTACACCCTTCCCAACAGTTGCCCACACAAGCTCTTCATCTGAAAGTCCCGGGGTCGAAATCTAGTCCCGGTACAAAAAAGAAAAGCGCCCGTGTGGGCGCTTTCTCTTTCATTTGAATTTCCTGGAAAAGCACAAAAAGGGGCAGTATGCTCAAGCAGCCATCGCTCCATAGACTAGGGCGACGACGACTCCATAAAGCACATGGC
>JBKHKF010000246.1:0-4727 GCA_046537745.1 Anaerolineales bacterium
GCCCTTAAGGACTGACTTCATAGGCTGATCTCCTGTTCATTAGATAACGCGATTCGCGATCGCTATCGGTTTTGCTCAACCCAGGCTTCAAACTCCTGCTGGGAAACAACCCGCACACCTGTACGCATGCGAGTGTGACCGGTACCGCATAGTTCGGCGCACTGCACCCTGATCCCTCCATCCTCGGAAAAACTACCGGTTTCATCGGGGGTCACATACATCTCGTTTATCTGACCGGGGACAGCGTCGATTTTCATGCGAAAAGCTGGAACCCAGAAGGAATGAATCACATCGGTCGAGCTGACTTCAAACTTCACCCGCCGATCAACCGGCAGCACCAATTCATCTGCATCGACAACGGCGATATCATAATCCGGGTAGGAATAATCCCACTGCCACTGCGAGCCGGTAACCTCGACGACGAGATCCTCCTGCTGGTCGGCGAGAAGCTCGCGCATGCCTTTGATGCCGGGGTTGAAAATCACGAAGACGGCAAGGCCCGAAGTGACGACGAACCATCCCCAGGCAAGCGGCTTGTTGGTATGTATGGGTGGGCCGTCACCGGCCTTGTCCTCGGATCGGAACCGAATGACGGCGTAAAGAAGTCCAACCACGACAAAGGTGAAAACGGGAACGCCCAGCACCATCAGGAGCAGGAAGGCATCGTCGATGATCGTGGCCTCTTGGGCGATCCCGACGGGGAAGTAATCGATGTTCAGCGCGGCAAATTCCCCCGCCGCCGTCAATAGAAGCCACAGGACGGCAGCATAAATCAGGTCGCGCTTCATCCGGCCCTCCTCATGTGTCGCTCGATTGGATGGATGCCATTAGGTCTTCTACCGACGCCTGCACAACTTGCTTCTTTGTGAAAACAGTCATACTGGAATCTGCCACCGACAAAGTGACCACTCGATCTGGCGAAAGCTGGAAGAGTTGGGCGAGCTTGGAGCCGCTGGGGGTGCCGGGATCGCCGTCGAAGATGATGACCTCCGGCGCCAACCAGCTTGAAAGCTCGGCGGCTTCATCTATGCTGCTCGCCACCTCCAGGCGGTCGAAGTCCGGGCTGTCAGCGATCACGCGGCGCAACCCCTCCCGAAACAAGGAGTGCTCAGAAATCAACAAAACACTGCGCTCATCGGCCACGGGCCCCACTCCAGCGTTATCGCAAACTTATCGTAGACATGAGCAGCTGCTGGGTCTATTCTCTTTTTGGTGGAATTGGGGGCGAGGATTGAACGATGATCGGATGACCCGGAGGATCATCCTTTTGGGGGAGAGGCTATTGGCTTGACAGAAGCCCCTGCTGGGTTGCCCTGGCGACTGCTTCGGTGCGATTGGCCGCGTTCAGCTTTTTTAAGATGTGGCTGACGTGGGTCTTGACGGTGCTGTCCGCAATCTTCAATGAGAAGGCAATTTGGGCTGTGGTCTTGCCTGCCGCCACCAATTTCAGCACCTCAAGCTCCCTGGGTGTGAGCTCGACGGTTGGCTCAGGCTTGGTCGAAACGGCCCGGCGCATGATTTTACCGGCCACCTCGGGTGAAAGCACGGCTTTGCCCGCGGCAACGTGATGGATGGCCTGGAAAAGCGCTTCGGGCTCGGCGTTCTTGAGCAAATAGCCGTCGGCGCCGGCCTCGATGGCGGACAGCAGGTCCTCGTCCTTCGGGGAAACCGTGAGCATAAGCACCCTTGAATCGAGTGCGCCTTTGATGGATCGCACGGCCTCCACACCGCCGCCGGCTGGCATGTGCACGTCCATCAGAATCACGTCCGGCTCGAACTCGTGCGCCATTTGAACAATTTCGGTGCCATCGGCGGCGGCTCCCAGCAACTCCATGTCTTCGCGTTCCTTGAGCAGCTCCATGATGCCGCGGCGGAACAGTGCGTGATCGTCGGCCAGCAGAAGTCGGATCGGTTCAGCCATATAGCTGCCTCTTATCCAGGGTTTTGAGCGGGAGGCGAACGGTGATGCTGGTCCCATCTCCTGGACGACTGGACAGTTGAAAATCGGCGCCCAACAGTTCGGCGCGTTCCTTCATGATGCGGAGCCCGTGACGCGAAATGGCCGGCACGCTATCTGGTTCGAAGCCACAGCCGTCGTCCCTGATTCGCAGGAGAACCCAGTGGTCATCTAAGTTCCATTCAATTCTTGCGAGGGAGGCCGAGGCGTGCTTGCGAATGTTGCCCAACGCTTCTTGGATGATGCGGAGCAGCTGGGAAGCCACTTCCGAGGGGAGGTCGATATCTGGCGTTGGATTTGCCTCAACACGAATCTGGCTCAGCTCTTCGAATTCCTTATACAGATCCGTCAGCCAATCCTCCAGGCTGGCCTGGGTCGGATCCACTCGCGGCCCATCGATGGCCTGGCGAGCGTCGATGTAGGCGTCATTTAACTGCTCTTTGATTTCCGCAAAGGCCGCCTCCGACCGCTCAGTGGCGCCTTCTTCGAGCCAGCGGGCAACCTGGTTCATGCGGAGTTTCAGGTAGCCGAGTGTTTGAGCCAGGCCATCGTGGATTTCACGGGCCAGGCGGGCCCGCTCCGCCAAGCCTGCCCGATACTCCACCTCCCGGTACAGTCGGTGGTTTTCGATCAGCAAGGATGCCTGGGAGGCGACGGATTCGACGATCCGCACCTGGCGCGGCGAAATAGCGGAGGACTCGCTGGACCAGAAGAGTAAGCTCCCCAGCCATTCTCCTCCTTGTGGAGGGGGGAAACGACCAATGAACAGACTCCGTGCGCTTCCCGGGAGTCCAGGTCCAGATCAGCCGCCAGCATCGGGGAACTGGATTGGCGTACAGTTGTGGCCATGCCGGATAGAAAATCCTGGTTAGGCGCATCTTGTTCGGTGACGAGCGCGCCGGATCGCAGGCTGCCATCGGACTCGACCAGGCATGCCGCGCCTCCCTCAAGTTCCAGCGCGCGGACGGTGCTGGCAACCACTTCGCTGAGCTGCCTTTCAAGGCCTTCCAGATGATGCACTTCCCGGAAGTGGTACAGCGTTTCCATTTCCTTTGCTCGCAGCAGTTGGCTCTCCAGCGCCAACGACATACTGCCGGCCATGGCCTGAAGCAGCCCGCGCTCCTCGAGCGTCGGGTGCTGATCATCCGCAAGGAAAATGATTAGCGTGCCGAATTCACGCTGCCCACGATTCAGGGTCAGGCAATGGACTTTTTGTGCTTGCACATCCTGTGGGGTGCCGGCCAGCACCGGACAGGGGATCTTCTGAGAGGCTTGTTTGGCCGAGCAGCTCTCGCAAGCTTGGGCGGAATCGGCTGCTGCCAGGTGAGCTGACCAGCGGGAGAATTCTTCCGGCGGGAGACCGCCGTGATGAGCCACGGCGGCCGGTTTCTCCTCTTCGTCATAACGAATAAGTGAGATCCCCAAGGCCGGCAGCACCTGGCGCGGCAGTTCCAGCATGGTTGTCACCAGTTCATCTTCGTCATCCGATTCGGCCAACCGGCGTTCGACGCTGATAAGGAATTCCAGCCTGCGGTTAACTTCGGCCAATTCATCACGTGACCTTCGGACGGCTCGTTCCGCCTGCTCGGTCTCAACCACTTGGCGTCTAAGCGAGGTCAAGGCAAGCCATGCAAGCGTCGGACCAACCAACCCATAGAAAACCACCTGGGTCCAGAAATGGGCCCATCTCGGCAGGAAGAAAAGGTAAGCATGCTCGATCCACTGGTGCAGAAGTACCAGCACCAAAGCCAAAAAAGCCGCTTGCCAACGCAAGCGGCCGATGCGGTGAAAGAGTGAGGAATGATCTCCCGAGGGTTTTTCCGCCATGTTTCTGACCGCATTTTACAGTGAACTGGTTCATCAGCCAAATTGGGCTCTGGCAAACTGTTAGTGTGCCTATCACATGCGGTTGGAGTCGATCTGAGTTTCCGTTAGATGGGCAGATGCGCCGATTTCCTTTTGCTGGGCCAGGTGAAACGAAATAAGAATGGGGTCGTGTTTGAGTTGTTCTGTAATTGGAAACCAGGGAGCATTTGTTGGATAATCTCAACCCAACCTATCCAACGCCAAACTGTCGAAAATTTAAGGAAGCGCGGTTTATAAGGCCCGCGATTCATGCAAGCTGCCTTCAGATAACATATTAATAAAGCTTCAGGGAAGCAACCTATGAACGGAGGAACAATCGGTGGACCAGCACGATGAACACCAGAACCACGATCATCAAATTGAGAACGGTGAAGACCACGATGGCCACGGCGTGGATCACACGGGTCACGAGATCACATTCCGAAACCGATTCTTCATCGCCACGCTCCTGACGATTCCGGTCCTTCTTTTCAGCCCCTTTGTGCAGGAGACTCTTGGCTTCAGTATGCCCTCCTTCCCAGGCAGCCAGTGGGTTGGGCCGATCTTCGGCGTGCTGGTCTTTGCCGTCGGCGGGGTGCCCTTCCTGCAAATGGCGGTCCCCGAACTGAAAAAGCGGCAGCCGGGGATGATGATGCTGATTTCGATGGCCATCACGGTGGCCTTTATCTACAGCCTGGCAGCAGCCGTATTCCAATTGGGCAGCGTCTTCTTCTGGGAGATGGCCACACTTATTGACGTGATGCTGCTGGGCCACTGGTTTGAGATGCGCAGCGTGCGCCAGGCCTCCGGCGCGCTGGATGAGCTGGCCAAGCTGATGCCGGACATCGCCGAACGCATCACTGATTCGGGGGACACCGAAGAGGTTCCGGTAGGCCAGCTCACGGAGGGGGATCTAGTGCTGGTG
>JBKHKF010000247.1:0-4700 GCA_046537745.1 Anaerolineales bacterium
ATTTGGGAGGGTACGCGATGGCTGCGGGAGCTGCGAGCCAGGTATGGCTTAATCGACAGGCGGATCGGATTGAACGAACGCTTTCTGCTTTAGAGCTGCCGGTGCGGGTGAGCGGAGGGCAGGTTCGGGAGGGCCGGGTTCGTTATCATCTGACGCCGGTAGGCGCGACGAAAGCCGAATGCCTGGTGGAGGCGGAACAGCGGGTGGCGACAGCTCTGGGCGCAGGGCGGGTGCGGGTCGCAAGGGAGATCGACGAGCTCGCGCTGGATGTCATGGGCGAGCCGGAGAGCGAGCTTCGGTTGCTGCCTCTGATGCACGCCGTGGGATCGCTGCCGCCGTTGACGGCTCTGCTGGGCATGTCAGCCGAAGGTCATCCCTGCACTCTTTCGCTGGAGGACGCGGCGACGCGGCACCTTCTCATTGAAGGCTCAGCTGGCTCGGGCAAATCCGAGCTGATGCGCAGCCTGATGCTCTCGCTGGCGCTCACAAGCCGCCCCTCCCAGCTCCAGATGATGGCGCTGGATTCCAGCGGCCGGGAGCTGACTTGTTTGGAGGCATTGCCGCACGCGCTGACGGATATGGCTGTCGGCGGCGAATTTGCCCTGGAACTTATCGATTGGCTGACAGAGGAGGCTGAGCGGAGACGGGAGCATCGATCGCCTCGACCGGCGCTGGTGCTGTTCGTCGATGCCATTGAAGAATTTGAAAACACAATTCAAAATGCGTTGATCCGTTTGACCGGGCAGATCCGCTCTGCCGCGGCTGATGGTGGTGTCCGTCTTGTCATAGCCGGTCGTGAACTGAATGGATTTGCGAAGTTCCGCGGTATGGCGCAAGCACGCGCCCTGGCGGAGCGGGGAGCATTTCGCTTCCAAGCAGCTGATCGCGAGTTTGATGTGGAGGTTGCATGGATGCCAGTGCAGGATTTGGACACAGCCGTGAGCCTGGCGCGCCAACATCCGGGCGCGGTGGATCGCGGAGCGCTGACGGCTGTGCTCAGCGGGGCAAGTTGAGAATGACGGCTAACATCGCGCGTGCCTTTGGCAGGGGGGAGCCAATTCGGGTGAGTGGCGGAACGGAGGGCTTGCGGCCCACCTATTTCACCTGGCGCGGGCGCCGCTACCGAGTGCGTTCCACTGAGCGCCAAGTTAGCTCAAGGCCGTCCGACGGCAGCCGGCGCCTGGTGCTGGTTCGCACTGAAAGTGGCTTGCAGGCGATGCTGTCCTGTGAGCCGATCCATGGGCGCTGGCGGATGGAAGGCATCGTCGCTTAGAAAGGAGCTGCTGCAATGACAAGTATGAACATCGGCATGATGTGGTTCGATGGGGACAAACGGAACAGCTTGCGCCAGCGCATCGACCGTGCGGCCAAGTACTATCGGGATAAATATGGCCGACAGCCGACCGTGTGTTTTGTCAATCCGAACACAGCCGGTGAGGAGGTACCGGCGCTGGAGGGAATGAAGCTGCAGACCAGCATTTCCGTACTTCCCGATCATTTCTGGCTCGGAATAAATCAAGACCCGAATTGAAGTTAACGCGGCGGCAGGATGGAGGGAGACGGCTGGACGCGCTGTGAATGGCGCGAGGAGCCAGGTTAATGGGCGAGCTGGATTATCAATTGATCGAGGGCGGTCGTCAGATCAGCCTGACCAATCTTCGATTTGAGGTCCAGTTCGTACAGTTGCTGATGGATGGCTTCGAGCTGAGGCAGGTTGAAGTTTCGGGCTTGCTGGGTAATCTTGCCTGCGACATAGGGGTGAAGGGAGAGTGCCTGTCTTGGATCCTTACCGTTGGCGATCGCCTCGCTCGCCTGCAGTAAGAGTCGGAACTGGCGGGCGATCATGGCAAACGCGTAGCGAGGATCGTCGTCCTGCAGCAGCCGTTGAAGGTGAGCCATCGCCTGGCGGGCGTCCCGGGCTCCCACGGCATCCACCATGGCGAAGACATCGCTCTGCCGATAGAGCGGCGTGAGCTTTTCTACGTCATCCGGCTCCACCTCCCGGGCGAAGTCCACATAAGTGAGCAGCTTTCTCAGTTCCTGGTCCGCCAGGTGCAGATCCTCGGCCACGGCTTCAGCCAAAAGCTGGGCTGCTGATGGCTGAATGGCACCGTCAAGAGTTTTCGCCCTTTGCTGAATCCAATTGACGAATGCGCCACCGGTGGGTCGCACGAAGGCCCGATGATAGCTGCGTGAGCTGTTCGCCTCGGCCCATTGGTAGAGCGGCGAGCGCTGCCTATATTTAGCCAGGGCGTCCCGTCCGCGGAGTTCAACTCGATCAAGCAGCACGAGCCGCGTGGTGGGCGGCAGCCGGTCGAACAGGGAGAGGGCTCGGTCCCGCTCCTCCTGACGACTTACCAATCGATCGGCCTGATCGACGATGATCAGACGGCGGTCGGCAAGAAAGGGAGCGGAGGCTGCCACCTCCTCGATCCTTCCGAGCGAATCAGAACCCGCCTCAAAATGGTCGGTGTTTAAATCGGCACTATCCGAATCTGCGAACTGCGATTTAAGGGAGCGGACTGCCTCGGTGAAGGCAAAGGTATTGTCACCGTAAAAGAGATAGAGATTTGGCGGCGTGCGTTTGTCAGTGACTTGTTCGGACACGGTGGATTGTCTGACCGGAGATAGACATTGGCCGAACTTCAACGATTTCAAGCTCGCCGGGATCGCCATCGGTGGTGAGGTGACGCTGGGCGGCGGTGCCAAGTGGCTGTGCCAAGATCAGTGCCAGCGTCGTGAGGATAATAGCGCCGGGCAAGCGGAATAGGCGATCAGACCAGCCCTCTTGCTTCCGCATGCCGCCCAATGAAAGAAAGGCGGCCATGCCGGAAAGCATCCCCGCGGTCAGCAGATTTGTTCCGCAGTTGGGATGGATGGCCAGATGGCGTTCACCTCGGCGTAAGCGATCCAGCGCATCATAGGCGGCTTGCTTAACTTCTTCGGTCGTGGTGTCGCCATAGAGAAGGAAACCGTCGCCGTCCGACCGTCCTACCAGGATCCGCTTGTTGCCGGAAGCGGTCAGGAGATGGATGGTAGCGTGCTCCAGGCCGTGATTCCGGCGGATACGGGAAAGAACCGGCAAGTTTAGAATCTGGTCAAAATAGATAGGCATAGCATCAATTCATCCGTGAAAGGTTCACGGCATTATACAGGATGGCGGTCGTGTTTCAGGTTGCAGTCGGCTCATCCGATGGCTACAATGCCGTTATGAGTTGGGACATGATCGGCCACGAATGGGCTATCGAGTTTCTTGAGCACAGCTTTGCCAAAGGATCCGTGCGGCAGGCTTATTTAATCATGGGCCCCGACCGAGTCGGCAAACGCACAATGGCCATTCGACTTGCACAGCGGCTGATGTGTGAAGATCCTGAATCCGGGCCATGCCGCCAGTGCTCAAGCTGCCGGCAAATCGCAGAGCGTCGGCATCCGGATCTGCACGTACTCGAGGCCGAAGAGATCGATGGCACGCTCAAAGTGGATCAGGTGCGCGAGGTTCAACGCCAGATCGCGCTGGCGCCGTATCAGGCGTCGAATCGTGTGGTGCTTGGGCTGAGGGCGCACGAAATGAGCGCAAGTGCGGCCAATGCGTTGCTTAAGACACTGGAAGAACCGCCGGATAAGGTGATCATCATCCTGACGGCACGCTCTGAACAAGCGCTGTTGCCAACGATGGTTTCTCGCTGCGAGCTTCTAAATCTGCGGCCGGTGCCGCAACAGACATTAGTGGATGGACTGCGGCAGCGGTTGACCGGTGAAAAAGCCGATCTGCTCGGGCCGCTGGCGGCAGGTTTGCCCGGTTTAGCCCTGGCACTGGCCCGGGATGAAGAGGCGTTGCAAGCAAGACAAGATGCCCTCGCGAAGCTGGTGGAGTTGCTGTCGGCAGGACGTATTGAACGCTTTAAATTTGTGGCCGATTTCACGCGGGGCCGAGATCTGGCGGCGAATCGGCGCAAAGCGCTGGATCTGCTTGAGGTCTGGCTGAGCTTTTGGCGTGATGTGATGCTGCGCTCTTTCGGGGCACAAGTGCCGCTTTCGAATCCAGATCAAGCTGAGCAAATTGAAGGGATCACCCGGCGACTTTCCGATAGAATGACTGCCCGTGTTGTTTCGGAAATTGAAGCCTCCGTGGATGGGATCAATCGCAATGCTAATTTGCAGCTTTGCCTTGAGAACCTGATGTTGCATCTGCCCCGGTTGACGAGCTGAATCGAGGACGGAGAGTCAGTTAAATAGCTAGAGCCGCTCCTTCAGGGCAGCGGCTCTTTCGATTCAATCCCTTGGTTCAGCGAGGTTCTACCACCAGGCGGATGGCAGTGCGCTCCTTGCCGTCGATATCAACGGTTGTAAATTCAGGGATGCAGATGACGTCCAGGCCATCTTCCTGAAGGAATCCGCGGGCGATGGCGACAGCCTTTACAGCCTGGTTGACCGCGCCGGCACCAATGGCCTGCACCTCAGCCCGATTGTTATCGCGAACCACCCCGGCGATTGCGCCGGCGACCGAAGATGTACGGGATCCAGATGAAACTTTGATGATGGTCATCGGGCATTCTCCCTCGCTATGGCATGTTTGTGGCCCGAGCCAATGGCCTAGTGTCCTGAGATTGTACAGGAACGAATCGGGTGAATCAAGCAGCGGGCTCTAGGATCACCCATTTGCCCGGGCCACCTCTTCCGGGGCGAAAATGACCTCTTCT
>JBKHKF010000248.1:0-4687 GCA_046537745.1 Anaerolineales bacterium
GGTCAGGATTGGCGAAGTGGACGGCGTCCTCGCCGACATCCAAGGCGATGCGAGGTTTGCCTGTTCCTGTGACATAGCCGACGATGCCGATCTTACCTACCGCGAGCTTGTGTTCTCGCTCAAGCATTCGCTGCCCGCCGGTGGAGGAGGCGGCGCGAAGTACAGCGTATTCCTCCTCTTCATCGACCAGGAAGACACCCGCGTGATAGTAGTCAAACCGGTTTGAGATTTGTCGGACGGCCTCATTCAGCAGCCGTCCAACATCACGGACCTCGGCGGCGTCCTTGGCTACTTCTGATGCAGCCTGCAGCTGCTCCGCCCTGCGCGCGAGGTCTTGTGTGCGTTCGGCGACGCGCTCTTCAAGCCCGGTGATTAAGCTGCGAAGACGGAATGTCATCGAGTTGAAGGTTCGAGCGAGCATGCCGATCTCGTCCGAAGATGAGACCGGAACCTCTGCTTCAAGGTCGCCCTCCGAAATTCGTGCCGCGATCGTTGTCAGCTGATTGATCGGCTGCGCTATCAGTTGGGAGATCACGAGCGCCAGGATGGCGACCAGGGCTGCGATGAACACGGAGAGACCAATAGTGTTGCGAGCCTGGGTTTCGGCAGGGGCGAACAGGACATCCTGTGGTTGGAAGAATGTGACCAGCCAGGGCTGTTCATCCATGAAGCTAACCGCGACCTGGTTGGTGCGGTCGCCGGTAGCGACGTCCTCGGCTTCGAAGAAAGGTTCCTCGTCGGCTTGCCGGAGGTTGGCTTCCAGCTCAGGAAGATTTGTTGAAAGCTGATCATGCGGTAGATTGGGAAGTCGATTGGCTTCGATCAACTCCTGCGCCTGTTCGGCTGACAAAGGACCGGCGGCCTTCATGGTGGTCTCTGGCGCCGCGCTGTGAGCAAGATGGATTAAGGCGGTTTCAGAGAAGACAACGGCAAAGGATTCCTCACCGGCCAGACCGGCGCTCTGGCTGACGAGGTTCTGGATTGAATCAATGGAATAGCGCGCTCGCAGCACGCCGAGGGCGGTGCCTTCGGGGCCGCGAATCCAATGGCTGAAATAAATGGAAGGGTTACCCTGGTTAAACTCCCCGACGAGCACAGGGGATGCATAAGGCAGGCCGATGTTCAGGGCTTCCTCGAAATAGGGTAAGCCAGACTCATCCTGGCCGATGTTTATTTGCTGGGTGTCCAGGATGTTACGACCCTGTGCATCGAGGATCGCTAGAGACTGGATCTCCACCGGCACTCGCCGTGTGGGGGCAAATAAGAGGTCCAAGGCTTGTTCTTCCGCTTCTGATCCCTCCCGCTGAAAGGCCGGCAGAAGCAGGTAATCCTGGTAAGCCGAGAACTGCGCTTGGGTTTGAATATCGGTTTTCCGGGTACGGATGAAAGAGTCCAGTGATTCTGCAGTTTGAGAGGCCGCGCTGAATAGCGTATCGTTCGCCTCCTCCTGAAGGGCAGAGCGAATGGTCTGGTCGCTCAAGTAGGAGAGGAATGCCAGTGGAATGATGGATACACCCAGAAAGGAGACGAGAAGCTTCGTTCGCAGTGGGAACTCATTGAACCTCTGGGCTATGAGCAGGATAGCCAGAAGGACCAAAATGAGATTGAGTGCGAGAACTACTTGATCCGAGACCGGCATATTCAGCCGGCCAGTCGGACCAGCGAAATCAATGAGCAAAGAAAGCAAACCAGCACCGATCCCAATATAGCGCATGGTGGTTTGCTGGCGGGGGGCTACTGCCGGTCGGTAGAATTCGGGAAGGACCAGGCCGCCGATGACGGCGAGGAATACGCCGGTCTGACTCATGCTGACAGCCAGCGCGGGTAAACCTAATGCCATCCCGCCAAAAATTAGCCAGCTGGCAAGATTGATCCGCTCGCCACCACTCAGAACAAGGCTCGCGATGGATAGCAGCACAACCAGGCCAGCACCGGCGCCAATTACGGCATAAGGCCAGTCCTGAACCTGCAACCCGATGGCCACCGCTGCCGCCGTGATGGCCAAGCCCGTGAGCAAACCGAAGAGCGCCAGAATTCGCAGCCGTCGTATTCGGCTTGGCAGGTCTTGAATATTTTGACGGCCGCCAACAAACGTGCTGCTTTCAGTTTGGGTCATACGGCGTTCTCCTGGCCACCTGCGGCCTCGGCCGCCGCTGGCTGCTCCTCATCCTCCTCCGATGGGTGACCCAATCGAACGGTAGCGCGGGTGGCGTTAAGGGCTCGTCCGACTTCTCTCGCGGTTGTTTCAAGAACAGTCTCAATATCTGGTGATTGCCGGACCTTGCTGGAGATTTCGTGGATCAATCTCTCCCGGCGGGCCGTGCGCTGAACCTGTTCCAGCAACCGCGTGTTTTGAAGGGCGGTCGCCATCTGGCCGGCCACTGTTGAAAGGAGGGCGAGGTCGTCTTCCGTGAAGCTGCGGGTTCTTTCGTAATCCTGCACAATGATCAGCCCGACCAATTGATCGCCGACGAGCATCGGCACGCCGAGCCAGGATTGGGGCGCTGGATCTTCTTCGATCCTGACACCAAGGTCGGCTGCCTGCTGCTGAATGTTCTCAGCGAGCAGCAGCGGCTGCCTTGACCGAATGACAACTCCAGCCAAGCCCTGGGAGGCGTCGGTGGTAGGGAGGGAGGTTTCCTCGCCCATCTGGAGCGCGTAAGGATACTCGAGCTCGCCTTTCTCTTCGTCGTAAAGCCCAATGGCGACAAATTCGCCGCTGACGACGCCGTAAATCTGGCGTCCGACCATCCGCACAAGCGTTTCCAGCCTGAGTAGCTGGGAGGCGGCCTGGCTGACCCGGTTGACCACCTCTAACTCGGTCACCCGGCGCTGCTCCTCGGTATACTGTCGTGCTGTTTCTAACGCCAATGCAGCCTGGCCGGCGACGGATTCCATCAGCGCGACGTCTTCTTCGGTCCATTGCTCCCCAGATTCTGGCTTACGGGCGGCGATGGTCGCAATTGTTTCACCACGAACTCGAACTGGGACAGCCACCTCGCTCCGATCCTCGCTCAGGTAAGTTTGGCCCACGGTTGAGGCCTCGTTGATGCCGCTAAAGGAGGCTTCGGAGGCATCGGCTCCACCACTGCCAACATGGATGATGGAGGGCCCGGCCGAGCGTGCATAGTCTGACCATGAGGTGCGAATTCGCTGCTGCACTTCGGTTTCCAATGAAGCCAGATGCTCTCGGCGTTCTTCCATGAGCTGGGCGTTTTCGATGGCGAAGGCAAGCTCGCTGGTAATGGCCTCGACGGCTCGGATTTCGGCTTCACCAAAGGCATCACGCTCGGTGCTCTGTAAGTCGAGCACACCAATGAGACGTTGGCCAACCATCAGGGGAAGCGCCATTTCCGAACTCGTTTCGGGCAAGGCAGGATTGCCAAAGTAAAAGGGATCTTCCTCGACGTTCGGGCTAACACGCGGCATTCGATTGGCGGCGACCCAGCCCACGATGCTGGCGCTGCCAACGGCCAATCTGTGGCGGCGCGCCATGAGCAGCTGCCCGGCCTCGCCGGTGCTGGCCGCGACCTCAGCCCAAGTGAGCGCGTCATCCAGCAGGAAGATGGATGCATGGTAAAAATCAAAGCGAGCTCGAATCAGCTCGACCGCCCTGGACATGAGTTCCGAGAGTTCTTCGGTTTCGGCGGTGAGGCGCGCAATCTCCGCCGTCGCCTCAAGCTGCAAGCTCTGCCGCTGGAGCTCGGAGGTTCGTTCCACAACTCGCTGTTCCAGCCGGACCTGCTGTTCGCCAAGGGTTTCAAGCAGCGCATTCTGATTTGTCAGTGATTGGGAGAGACCACGCTGCAGGATGCCGAGCGAAACAACCAGCATGGAAGCCAGCAGCGCGAACACCACTCCGCCGGTGATCCAGGAGCGGGGGTCTGTCGAAGCCATAATGTCCAGACTAAAGGGAAGCACGCCTGAGCTCATCCCCCAGGCGACGCCCAAGGTGGTCACCAGGCTGATGCCCAATGTGATCAATCCGCCGCGGAGCCCGAACAGGATTGTGCCAATAACGGCGAAGGCGATCATGAAAACGCGTCCACTCCCGGGAAGACCCGTTGAGCGCAGAGAGTCGGCGCCTAGCGCAAAGGCGATTAAAAGAAGGCCGGTTGCTCGTAGAGCGTAGGGCAGTTGCTTGCGCAGAAAAGCGAGCAGCAGGATGAATGTATATGCAATCGCAAATATGATGATGCGGCTAAACTGGCCGTCCCGGATCGCCGTGATGGATCCGCTGATGATAGCTGGTAAGCCCATCGCTGCTGCGGCAAATAGCATACCGTTCAGCAGGCGCGTTCGCCATGTCTGCAAATCAAGCGGCCCTTCGTTGAGGGACCGCAGATCAAGATCGGATTGGCTCATACCGCTGTTCCTTCCGGCCTGCCCATGTTGCGGCGCGGCTCAACCTTCCCTAAAGACTATCCTCGGTTCTTATGGCATTTCCTGTCCGTCGCCCGCACCGGGCACGGTCAACTTGATCATGATCTCCGAATCACCAAGCGCTCGGTGCAGCGATTGAGCTGCCGTGCTCAAAACCTGATCGACGTCGAGCAGACCGCTCATCTGGGTGGTTACATCGCTGATCATGCGCGCTCGTTCCGCAGCGGCCACGGAGGTCTCGGCCAAGCGGGCGTTCTGAATGGCTGCGCTCAGCTGATCCGCCAGCGTCTGCAGGATTTCGATG
>JBKHKF010000249.1:0-4647 GCA_046537745.1 Anaerolineales bacterium
GTGATAGTGTACTCGCGCGGGTAATTAGGGCCGGTCGCCGTTTCCTCTTCCGGGGCATTGGAGGACTTGGCTAGAGTCACCAATGTTGGGGTCACGCTGGCGCTGGGCCAGCCGCTGCCATCATCGCTCGTCGGGTTGACGATCGTTGGATCACCGCAGCACCAATCGTTCAGCGGGGTAGCGCCGAACTGAAATCCGGCTCTCGCTTTGAGCGTGAGTGGCACATCCAGATCTGCCAGGTTGCTCAAACTGGCGCTGACCGCCACCTCCAGTGGTGGCTGCCCTGGTGTGATGGAGCCGAAGGGCATCAGCAGTACCACCAGCTTGTCGCCGGCCGTGCCGCAGACCTGCAGCGGATCGCCGCTGCTATCCACGCCATAGGGATGATCCACACAGCCGGTGGTTCCGGAACCCGCGCCGTCGGCATCGGGAAAGGTCAACTCCGTAGCGGTGAGGGGCGTGCCAAGATAACTGGCGGAATTGAAATCAATGCCGTCAGGAGTGTCCGCGCCAGCATTGCCGTCAGCGCCGTTAACGGGAAAGAGTACATCCAGATAAGGCCCATACCCAGTGTCTTCGCCCGCATTATCCAGGGTGACGGTGAAGGTGAAATCCTGACCGATGAACAAGCTGGAAGGCGCGCTGATGGAAGCCGAGGGCGTCGCCGCCATGAGCGGGCGGGCTTGGACCACCGGCGTCAGCAGCGGCGTGATGAGGAATCCGATTAAAAGAAGAATGAGAGCCCCCTTGAGCCCCCCTCGAAAGAAAATGCGGGGGAGGAAGGAAGGGGACGATGGTGGCATTGACGGATTGCCTTTCAATGGTATGATGGCTGAACTAACATATTCTATATGCATTCCGCTCCAAGTAACAAAGGGGATAAGGGATACAAGAAGTCTTGATGGCCCGCGACGAATAGGAGGAATCTCCTATGCCCTCCGCGAAACGACTACCTGGCAACCTCGTTATATGAGATAGGGTCAATGGCTTAACAATTAAATAAATCCACCGAGAAAGGCAAAGCCACCGAAAGGTGGCGACGCAAAGCTACAGGGTCTACCGCTGATTATTCAGCTAGGACAGCCAGCTGCCGAAGAGGTGCATTTTACTCAGATGAGTAACCTATACCCCGCCCGGCAGCCGGCCGCAGGCGGGGTTTTTGATTTCAATTGTTTGAGCCAGGCTTACAGAAATTGATAGGAGTTTGTAGGGTCTCGAACGGCATATTGCACTTTTAATAGAAGTGGGGAACCAAACCTTGGGGAAGAGGGCTTTGGATACGAACAATCACTCAGATGGTCGTCGCGGTCAAGCGATGGTCGAATTCATGCTGGTACTCCCGGTGTTGCTCCTGATGATCATGGGCATCATCGAGTTTGGCCGCATATTTGCGACGTACGCCATGATCAGCTCGGCCAGCCGGGAAGCGAGCCGCTACGGCGCCTCCGTCGGAGAAAATGGCTCCGGTGTGCCACGCTACCTCGATTGCAGCGGCATGCGAGATGCCGCCAGGCGAGTAGCTGTGCTCTCGGAGCTCAGCAATACCGATATCACCATCACCTACGATGAAGGCACCACAAGTTCACCCATCGGCAATTGTGACTCCGGGCCAAATCCGGCGGATATCGACCTTGGAGATCGGGTCGTGGTGACTGTGCGAACCAACTACCAGCCCATCGTACCGCTGGTGCCGATCCCACCTCAAGAGATCCGGGCCATGTCCGCCCGCAGCGTGTTGAAGGAGATCGACGCCGGGCCCACCGCCACGTCGGGCGGCCCAGCCGCCACGCCGACTCCTACCAATACGATCGACCCATCGATTACGCCCACCATCACGCCGACGCCGAGCAACACGCCGACCGAGACGCCGACCAACACGCCCACCTCCGGGCCCTCACCGACGCCTTCGGAAACGCTGACACCCGTCCCCTCACCGACACCCATCCCGGTGCCCAGCGGATTCACAGCCTCGGCGCAATGCTCAGGTGGTACTCAGAAGGTCAGTTTCAACTGGGACACGGTAGGAGAGGTCGATTACTACGCCATCTATCGCACAGACCCCACTCCCGAGGTTCAGATTGTGATCGACAGCAACCCCGCCTGCAACAACTGCGACGTGCTCGGGACCGAGAGCAGCAAGACCTATTACGTGGTGGCCGTGGTGGACGGCCACGAGTCGGGCCCATCAAATTTATCGACCGCCAGCTGCCCATAGGTAGATGTGTATGTTGAAAGGAAAGATAAGACCAATCGAACGGAAGGATACGGGCCACAGCGCCTGGCGTCGCTCCCAGCGGGGCCAGAGTCTGACGGAACTCTCATTGACCTTGATCATTCTGCTGACACTGCTGGCAGGGGTATTGGATATCGGACGCGCCTATTACACCTTCCTGGCATTGCGCGACGCGGCGGCCGAGGGCGCTTCCTACGGTTCCTTCGATCCAACCAACAATACGGAAATTGAGAATCGAGTCCGTCGCGAGAGTCCTGGCCCTTCGATGATCGATTGGAACGGCGCCACCATCACGACGGACATCCAGGGCACAGCCTGCCGGGGCGGCGGCATCGAGGTAACGGTGCAGATTGATTACGAGATCCTGACACCCTTCATCGGCGCCATCGTTGGCAGTCAATCGATGCCCTTGGAAGCGACCGTGGTGAACACGATTCTGTCGCCGGCGTGCCCTTGATGAAGATGGATGACATTAATTAGACGCTACTAGCGTTAGGAAAAATACCATGAACAAAAAGAGGAAAAGCCAGCGCGGCCAGACCCTTGTGATTATCGCTATAGCCTCTGTGGCTTTGCTTGGCATGAGCGGATTGGCCATCGACGGCGGGATTTTGTTCGCCGACCGACGGCACGCACAGAATGCGGCTGATTCGGCCGCTTTCGCCGGCGCTTTCGAGGTTCTCCAGGGGAACACACCTTATACGGCAGCCTACGCCAGAGCAGCGGACAACGAATTCGACAACAACGCCACCTCCAATTGGGTTGACGTCTATTGGCCCCCGATCAGCGGCCCCTATGCCGGCAACAACGAATATGTCCAGGCTCAAATCGTTTCCAACGTGGACAGCGTATTCGCCCATTTCGTTTACGGCGGCCAACTGCAAAACACCGTCAACGCCGTGGCCCGGGCTAAACCAGCCACCGTTGAGCCCTTGCTTATGGGCAACGCTATCGTCGGCCTGGCTGAATCCGGCTGCGCCGTCGTGTGGAGCCACGGCAACAACAACACAGACATCGACGGTGGTGGAATCCACGTCAATTCGGATCACCCGGACTGCGCCTTCAAAGCCAGCGGCAGCAACGTGCTGACGGTGAGCCATCCAATCTCCGTCGTCGGCGGTTTTGAGATCGCGGGCACCGCCTCGGTCAGCCCGCTGCCGACTTCCGGTACCGATGGCTTGGTTAAGCCTTATATCGAACCACCTACGTGCAGCACCAATGCCGTGCGCGATGATGGAGCCGGCACCTTCACACCCGGCTATACGGATGATTTCAGCTTCCACGGTGGAACCTGGAACCTCGACTCCGGCATTTACTGCATCGACGGAGGCTTCGACATTAACGCAGGCACCGTCTTCCACGGCCACGATGTCCTCTTCTATATCATGTCAGGCGACGTCACCTGGAACGGCAGCGCTGAAATCCACGTGGATGCCATGGATGATGGTGAGTATGCTGGCTTGCTCATCTATCAAGCGTACGGCAATACCTCCACGGCCACCATCAACGGCAGCTCGGACTCGACCTTTACCGGCACAATGTACTTTCCGGACGCGGAGGTCCAGATTAACGGCGGCGGCGGGAGCGATGGCTTCCACGCCCAGGTCATCGGCGACACTGTCGATATGAGCGGCACCTCTGATATCAATATCGTCTATAACGAAGATGAGAACTACCAGGTTCGCGATCCAGCTCAAGTCGAGCTGACCGAATAACGTTTTCTACCCACTTCCCCAAGAAAGAGCCGCCTCTGGCGGCTCTTTCTTCATATAGGTGGGTTCTGCAGGCACATAATTTGCATTTAGATAGATGCGTAGCGACACAAATTATTAACAGGATTCTTATGCCTGAGCGGCTGGCCCGTGCCGAGCGCGATGATATAATCGCGCGGGTTCGGCCAATGTGTGGCCGGATTTAAGGGAAGGTATTTGCTTATGATGCGATTCGATCGCTTTACAGAAAGAGCCCAGGACGCCGCTCAGCGCGCCGCTGAGATCATCCAGCGTTATGGGCATAACCAAATAGACACCGAGCATATCCTGTTGGCCTTGATCGAACAGCCCCAGGGCGTGATCCCGCAGATTCTTGAGCAGCTCAATATCGAGATGGATCAGCTGGCCGACCGGATCGACGAGCAGCTTCGCAACAGTCCAAAGGCCAATATTTACGGCGGCGGCGCCGGCCAGATCTTCATCACCCCACGGGTAAAGCGAGTGGTGGACATGGCCAACGAAGAAGCCAACCGCTTGAACGACGAGTACATCTCCACTGAACACATCTTCTTGGCCATCCTGTCCGAGCGCAACACCGCCATCTCGCGCCTTCTGAAGGCAGAGGGAATCACCAAGGAGCGAGTGTACGATGCCATCAAGGATCTGCGCGGCGGCCAGCGGGTCACCGACCGCAAAGCCGAA
>JBKHKF010000250.1:0-4639 GCA_046537745.1 Anaerolineales bacterium
ATCTATCACAACGAAAACGGATATTTCCTCCCCTTCGTCGATGGCCTGGCCGGGGAGGAGACCTACCCTGCCGGCCGCTACCTTGAGCCCGAGAAGCTCGACGATGGCCGTTTTCACATTGACTTCAACCGGGCCTACAACCCGTATTGCGCCTACAACGAGGATTGGTCCTGCCCGATCACGCCGCCGGAGAACCGGATCGATCTACCGATCCGCGCTGGAGAGAAGCTATTTGAGCAGGATGTCTAGCCCGACTCGGCTCGCTCTTTCAAACGCGCCCGATAGCGGAGCAGCGCCAGCAGCACTCCCAGCTCCAGCGTCGCCTTCAGGATGGTCGAGAATTGATTGAAGTAGAAGACAATCAGATTCACCGTGGTCAGCACCAGAAGCAAGCCGAAGACACCGATAGCCACGCCAGCTTCATCGCGACCAATTACCAGCGCGATGACGGCAGCCAACAGCATCAAACCCGATACGGACTGGAGCATAAGCCTGGCGACGTACCAGGCCTGTTGGGCCGAGGAATCTAAGCGGCCTGCCAGCACAATATCTCGCAATCGGACCGCCGCAAGGTCCGGCACCAGCGAAGCGTAGACGCCGTAGAGCCCTATGATGGCCAATCCAAGCAGTGCCCCTGCCAATACGGGCATTAAGCGCGGCAACGGGAAATGCCGATCCTCCCACGCTCGAATACGGTCAAGCCAGCGCTCCCAGCGGGATACTGTCGTCGGCGCAATGTGAAGGGAATCTGATTCCAGGTACCCCTTCAAGTTTGATGCCAACCCAGCCAAGTCACCTTCCTCATCCTGACTCGCCACGAATTCCAGCCTTTCAAGAAGGGCCGCTCTTTCCTCATGATCCAAATCTTGATCGAGCAGTTCTTCAAGCGCATCCAGTGCTCGATAAAGCTCGGTCCGGGCGGAGCGGCGAGGTGGTTTGCGCACGCGCAAATAAACGAGCACGGTGAGGAGGAAAAATGCGTAGATGATAGGCGCAGCCGCGGGGTGGAAGTAATCATTGCTCGCAGTGATGAATTTGCCCACCTCATCGATGAACAGCCCAACACCGATCCCCGCGCTGACCGCACCCAGCTTATAGACCCAGCGGTTGGTAAAGATTAATGGCAGAAGAGCGGCCGCAAACAAGAATAGGCCGCCCCACAGCACATGCGCGATGTGATATTGGCCGCCGCCCAACTGCGGGTACCCTGTCAGTTCCAAGAATAGCCGGGTCCCACCAACCGACACCGCGAAGCTCAGCAGCGTCAAGAGCAGGTTGGTATCCGCCCCTTCCCGCATCACCGGGTAACGAACGCGGCTTACCACGCGCTTCATCTATACCTCCTCACGACATGTACCTTAAAGAATTGTACGGGATTGAGCGATCGGCTCATTCAATGCGGATGCGGTCGCCAACCTGATCTGTCCGTATCAGCCAGAATTGATCGGCAGCCTCTAACTGCACCTGCCAACCGGACACTGGCTCGTCTGCGCAATCCTCCCCGGTTTCTGGTAATCCAAGGCAGCCGTTGGGCCAGGTGACTGGACTGAAGGACTCCACTTTAATTTCGGCTGGATCGACCTCCAGTCGTCCACTCAGCGCACCGATCGCGGCCGATACCGCGGGTGGATAGGGCTCGTCCTGGGGCGGCGGCTCAGCCGATTGGACATCGCCGAGCAGACCGCTCAGCAGCAGCACAAGTCCACCTTCTTTGCCAGCGTAAAATACCGCCAATCGTTCCTGCTGCCAAAAGCGAGCGCCGGGACCCATCGCGGCCGCGAAATCGGCGAATGCCGCCGAGGCCTGCTCCATTGCCATCTCCTCCGGGGCCTGCAGTGCAAGCACGATCTCGCCGTTCACTCGATACCGTCTACCTTGAAGCCCATCGGCAGCCTCTATACCACCCTGAAGCTCAAAGGAGACGGCGGCATGCTCCAGCGCCGTTTCCAGCGTCCCCAGGCTGTCCACCATTGCCGTGGGGCTGGCCACTGGGAGTGGGGCCGGCGTCGGCGTTTTGGAATTGCACCCAAGCAAAAGACTCAGCGCCATCAACAAGATGAAGTCCATGGGCAGGTATCTGATTCGGCGGGGGAGATCGGTCATTTCCATGCGCATGAGTGTACATTACCCCAATGGCGCAATCCGTGAAAAAAGCCCGCACCGGGCCTGGTGCGGGCTGGTTGCCTAATCCGAAGCCGGCGCCGATTGCCGGGCGGCGCTCTCCCGGCGCACGACGACCCATTTGGTCAGCTCCTGGGCGATCGCCGGCAGCAGCAGCAGCGGAAGGATGATCTCCCATTGCTGAAGCGTGAGCGGTGCCGTGTCGAAAATGGGCTCCAGGAAGGGAACATAAATCACGACCAGCAGCAGGATGGCGGAGGAAGCCACGGCATAGAGCATGTACTTGTTGGTGAAAAAGCCGAGACGATGCAGCAGGTAGCGCTCCGATCGTGCAGTGAAAGCCCGCAGCAGCTCGGAGAAGGACAAGGTGGCAAAAGCCATCGTCTCCGCCACCATCTGCTGACCGGGAAACACATTCCTTCCGACGAAATACGCGGTCAGCGTGACCGCCGAGATGGCCACCGTCTGCACGCCGATCCCAATCTGCATCAGGCGGTTGATGATCGGCTCGTCCGCCGGTCTCGGCGGCTGATCCATGGTGTCAGGGTCCCCCTCCTCCATGCCCAGCGCCAGAGCTGGTGCTCCGTCTGTGACCAGGTTGAGCCAGAGCAGCTGAATGGGCGTGAGTGGGCTCGGGGCCCCGGCCAGAATCGCCACTAGGATAGTGGTGATTTCTGCCAGGTTGCAGGAGAGCAGATAAAACACAAACTTGCGGATGTTGGCATAAATGATCCGCCCCTGTTCCACCGCCGAGACGATGCTGACGTAGTTGTCATCCGTCAGCACCATGTCCGCCGTTTCCTTGGCGACGTCGGTGCCCGTGATACCCATGGCCACGCCGATGTCGGCTCGCTTGAGCGCCGGCGCGTCGTTGACGCCGTCGCCGGTCATGGCCACAATATGGTTGTTATCGCGCAGCGCCTCAACGATCCGAACTTTATGCTCAGGCGATACCCTGGCATATACGTCGACTTCGGCCGAGATATCCTTTAATTCCGCGTCGGAGAATTCTCCCAACTCCTTGCCGGTCACCACCCTTTGGTCCCCCTGGATGAGATTGATCCGTTCGGCGATGGCTTTGGCGGTATCTGGATAGTCGCCGGTGATCATGACGGTGCGGATGCCGGCTTTCTTGGCGGTGGCGATGGATTCTGCCACCTCTTTGCGCGGCGGATCGATCATCCCGATCAGGCCGATGAAGGTGAGATCCGACTCGACATCATCGGGCTCTTCGGTCTCCGGGATCTGCTTCTCCAATCGGTAGGCTACAGCCAGTACACGCAATGCCTCCTGCGCCATCGACTCATTGGCGGACCAAATCTTCTCCCGCATGGACTCGTCCATCGGTTCGCGGCCGTCTTCGATGGTCTGGTAATGGGTGCATAGATCCAGGACGACGTCCGGCGCGCCCTTGACGGCTGCCACCTCCCAATCCCGGACTTCATCATCGTAGAAAGGACTCGGATCCTTGGGGGTCGGACTCTCGATGCGGTGAATGGTGGTCATCCGTTTTCGAGTTGAATCAAAGGGAATTTCATCCACGCGCGGGTAGCTTTTTTCCAGCTCGTCCCGCCAGGCGCCCGCCTTGGCTGCCGCCACTATCAGCGCGGCTTCGGTGGGGTCACCGACCGTGCGATAGCCGCGTCCGCCCTCAGCCTCTGCCTCATCATCCTTCTCCATCACTGCGTCGTTATCCAACGCCGACACCCAGAGCGCGCTGGCAATGGCGGGGTGTTCAGAGAGATCCACCGCCTTTCCATTTTGACGAAACTCGCCCTCCGGCGCATAGGAGGGGCCCGTCACCTCGAAAGATCGATCGTCCACCCATATACGGGTGACCGTCATTTGATTTTCCGTCAGGGTGCCTGTCTTATCGGAGCAGATCACCGTGGTGGAGCCGAGTGTCTCAACGGAGGCGAGCCGGCGAATGAGCGCGTTCCGTTTGACCATCTCGCGCATGCCCAGTGCCAATGTGATGGTGACCACCGCGGGCAACCCCTCGGGCACCGCCGCCACCGCCAGGCTGACAGCAACCAGGAACATTTCCAGGATCTCGAAACCACGAAGCCAGCCAACGACAAATACAATGCCGCACACCCCCAGTGCGGCCAAGCCCAGGGTCTTGCCCAACTGGTCCAGCCGCTTTTGAAGCGGCGTCTCCTCCACCTCCATCGACTGCAGCATGCCGGCGATCATGCCGATCTGGGTATTCATACCCGTGGCCACGACCACACCTCGGCCTCGGCCGTTGGCAACGATCGTGCCGGAAAAGGCCGTATTGCGCCTGTCCCCCAGGGAGACATCCTGGGTCATGACAATGTCGGCGTCCTTCTCAACCGGGACGGATTCACCGGTGAGCGCCGCCTCCTCAATCCGCAAGTTGATGGTCTCATGGAGGCGCAAATCGGCCGGAACATAATTGCCGGATTCCAGCAGCACCAGATCGCCAGGCACCACCTCTCGGGATGGGATCGAGCGTCGATGGCCATCCCTGATAACCATCGCCTCGGGGGAGGCC
>JBKHKF010000251.1:0-4634 GCA_046537745.1 Anaerolineales bacterium
CTCGTATACTCCTGCCGCAGCTCATGCTCGGAACCGATATCCAGCGCGACGCCGCCAATGTCGGATTTGTGCACCACCTCCCGCGCCGCCACTTTAATCGCCACCGGATAGCCGATCCGGCCGGCGGCGGCAGCTGCCGAATCCATCGACTCGGCGGTCGCTTGTTCCGGCAGCGGCAACCCGTACAGGCGTATCAGCTCAGCAACCTCCGCCGCTCCAATAAATCCATCCGGTCCGACAGGCGCGGAAGACAACATGCTCCGGGCCTCACCCACCTCTACCTCAGGGAAGGCGACAGTATGAAAATCCGATCGCTGGACCTGCTCGGCTCGATCGGACAGCGCCTTCAGGGCTGAGGCGGCCCGCTCCGGAAATCGATATTCGGGCACTTTCGCCCCGCGGAAGAGCTGGGCCGCGTGGGCGATCAACTCCTCCCCCATCAACGCCAGCACCACCGGCTTATCGGCTGCCCGGATCACCGGCAGCAGCGCCCCGGCCACATCGGCCGCGCTGGCCATGGGCGGCGGAGGTAAAATAATCATCACCGAGTCGACTCCGTCATCCTTCAACAGCAGGGCCAGGCAGCGGGCATACTCCGAAGGACCCGCACTTGCCAGCATGTCCACCGGGTTATCCAAACTGGCCTCAGCCGGCAGCAGTTCCTGCAACGAACGCTTGGTTTGGTCAGCCAAATCCGCCACCTGCAACCTGCAGTCCTCGAGCGCATCAACGGCGATGGCCCCTGGACCGCCGGCGTTGGTCAGGATCGCCACCCGGCGTCCGGCCGGCAGCGGTGCCCAGGCGAGCGCCCGAGCCCAATCGAACATCTCCTCGCTGGTTTTGGCCCGCATCACTCCGGCACGGCGGAAAGCCGCCGAATAGGCCTCGTCCTCACCAGCCAGCGCACCCGTATGGGAAGCCACCGCCTCGCTGCCCCGTTCCGACCGCCCCACCTTGATAGCCACGACGGGCTTTTGCTCCACCGCCTTCATGGCCTGTTCAACAAATGCCCGTCCGTCGGAAACGCCCTCCAGGTACATGGCGATCACTTGAGCATCCTCATCCTCGACAGAGGCCGCCAGCAAATCCGTTTCGGTCAGATCCATCTGATTGCCCAGACTGACCAGTCGGGCCAGTCCGAATCCCTGACCGCGGGCCCAATCGATGACCGCCTCACAGATTGCGCCGGAGTGGGAGAGGAAGGTGATGTCCCCAGGGATGGGCCCCGGCAAAGGCAGGAAAGAAGTGTCAATTGGCAGGTGAGTGTCCAAAAAACCAATGCAGTTGGGACCCAATACCCGCATCCCAAACTGCTCGGCAATGCGAAGGCATTCTGCTTCCAGCTGCGCCCCTTCTTCCCCTTTCTCTCTGAAACCGCCGGCGCCGATGATGGCAGCGCCAAAACCCCGCTGGCCACACTCTTTCAGCACCCCGGGCACAACCGGAGCTGGCACCAGAATTACCGCCAGGTCCACGGGGTCAGGAACTTCGGCCGGGCTTGGATACATCGGCAGGCCAAAGAGCTCGCCGCCTCCGGGATTCACAAGGTTGATTGCGCCTTGATAACCAGATACCACCAGATTGCGGGCAGCTCCGTAACCCAGCTTTGTTGGATCCTGAGAAGCGCCGATGATGGCGACGCCATGGGGATTGAGCAGTCTTTCAAGCAACGGCGATGCCTCCTTATTGACAGTCTGCTCCCAGTGTACAAGCACTTCTGTTTAAGGAGAAAGGCCGTCTGTGGCCACGCCATGCCTTCGGACAAGGTTGATAGATTCTAAATCCTGGCCGCAAGTTGGTTGTATCGAGATTATATGGCTGGACTCGATCCGTGATTTAAGGAAACAACGGCCAAATCAGAGGCAGGAAAATCATGGAAACAACCAGGAGAACGACCGTCAACAGGATCCCCACCTTTGTGAAGTCCATGAATTTATAGCCACCAGGACCAAATACCAGCACGTTCGCCTTATGGCCGACCGGAGAGAGGAAACTGGTGGCGGCGCCGACAATGACGGCCATGGTGAAGGTCTTGTGACTTGCGCCCACCCCGGCCGCGATATCGATGGCAATTGGAACAATCAAAACGATGGCGGCTGCATTGGACATGGGCTGGGTGATCAGCGCCGCCAGCAAATAGATGCCCGCCAGCGTCGCCATCGGACCCCATGGGCCAAAGATTCCTAACATCACATCCGCCAGATAGCGAGCGGCGCCTGTTGCCTCCATCGCTGCGCCGAGCGACAGCATGCCAGCCACCAGGAAAACAGTGCGCCAGTCTACGCTCTCGTAGGCTTCCTCGACAGTCAGCGCGCCTGAGAGGATCATGATCATGGCTGCGATCACCATCGCTAATGAAATTTCCACACCGGCGAAGATCGTCAGCAGAATTGCGGCCAGCAGGGCACCCACGGCGATCGGCGCCTTCCCCCGACGCTGGGTCTCCATCTCCAATGGCTCCAGCACAATAAAGTCCTGTCCTTGCTGCAGTTCTTCCGCTCGATGCAGCGGCCCCTGGAGCAGCAACGCATCGCCGAATTGAAGCGGTTCCTTTCTGAGATTCCCGCTGATGACTTCGCCGAAGCGGGAGATCGCCAGCGCGGTGTACCCGTACTTTTCTCGCAAGTTGATGTCCTGCAGTGTCAATCCACCAATCTGAGAATTTGGCGCCAGCGTAGCCTCAATCACCTGCACAGCCCCATACTCCAGGTTTTCGATTTCAATATCCTGGTCCGTCCTCGGTATGAGTCCCAGGCGATTTCGAGCTTTAATCAAATCACTGGCGGCAGCCTCCACAATAATTCGGTCCCCGGCTCGCAGAATCGTGTCGCGATTGACCAGTGGCTTCTCCCCATCCGTCCGCCGGATGGTAAGGACGGTCAAACCGTAATCCTGGTTCAATCTTGATTCGAACAACGTCCTTCCAACCAGTGGGCTTGTGCTGGGCAGACGGAGCTCGGTTACATAATCCCGAAGCGCGTAAACGTCATCCTCGCTGATGCCCGCTTCTCTATCCGGGAGCAAATGCCGCCCAATAAAAACCATGTAGAGAGTTCCGGTAGCCAACAGAACGATACCGATGGGTGTGAATTCGAAGAAACCGAAACTCTCCATGCCACGGCTATCCAGAATGCCAGCCCCCAGGATGTTGGCCGGCGTCCCGATCAACGTCATCTTGCCTCCCAGCAAAGAGGCAAAGGCCAGAGGTATGAGAAGCTTTGAGACTGGAATATTGGTCTTGCGCGAGATGCCCACCACAGCCGGCATCAGCATGGCGGTTGCACCGACGTTATTCATAAACGCTGACAACACTCCGACGGTGAGCATGATGGTAGCGACAAGGCGAGCTTCACCTTCGCCGGCAACCTTGAGGATCGCGCTGCCCATCATATCGGCCACGCCGGTCTTGAACATACCGCCTGAGACCATGTAAACTGCCCAAACCGTAATAACCGCAGAGTTTGCGAATCCCGCAAACAACTCTTCGCGCGGGATCAATCCAAGAGCACCCACCGCAATCAGCACAAGCAGCGCGATGACGTCAACTCTGAGTTTATCTATGGCAAAAAGGATCAGAGCCAGCAGGATGATCAAAAGTGTCAGCGCGATGTCGAGTGTCATGCTTCCCTACTCTTTAATCAATAACTCCTGGGACAACGCCTTATTCATGTCACGGTTTGATTTAAGGTGAATGCCTCAAGCAGAGAATCCCGATCACGATAAAGTCAGTATATATCGCGAAAGAGCAGATCCAAAAAATAGCCGGGGCAAAACTACAGAACGCGATAAAGCGCGCCGCCTGCAAATTCATACATGGAACCTACAGCCGGCAGCCAGAAGATTTTCAGAAGGAGCTGGAGCTTCGACGAGCCTAGTATTGACCCATCTTTATCAAAGGGCAGCCGATGATCATCCTGCACATCATTCGCTCCCTCCGGTCTCTGGACAACATCATCCAAATGACCACAGCTATGGATCTGTCGATCAAGGGATCAGAGCGAGCGCATTGCCAGGGAGAGGCACCGCCCCCGCTTCCGCCAACAATCTTCCTGAATCAGCCGCTTCGACAAAGGTGACAAATGTAATTATTACGAAGGATTATACATATTTGTACAAGTTTTCAAATATTTGATAAGATATGAAGCGTTGGCAAAAAAACCTGCTGAAAAGGTAATCACCGCTCCATGGAAATTCACTGCATTGGGTTAAGCCACAAGACTGCACCCCTGGAGTACATCGAAAAGGCACAAATGACCACCGCCCACCTGCGGGCAGGCATGGAGCGTATGAACAGCCGGGGGGGCGATCTCAAGCGCGATTTGCTGGAGATGGTGCTGCTTTCAACCTGCAATCGAACTGAGCTTTACACCGTTCTTGAAGGCGACGATCCAGAACTCCTTCATGAGCTCATGGCGAATGCCTCCGGGATTCCTCTGGAGGATCTCCGCCCCTATCTTTATCATCACAGCGGCATGGCGGCGCTGAACCATCTGATGTCGGTTGCAGCCGGCCTGGAGTCGATGGTCATCGGGGAACCTCAAATTCTAGGGCAGGTGACCGATGCCTATTCCCAGTCTATCAGTGACGGCTCCTCCGGTCTGATCCTAGGCAAATGCTTTCATACCGCTATACAC
>JBKHKF010000252.1:0-4547 GCA_046537745.1 Anaerolineales bacterium
GGTCATGGCTCCGATGACGGTGCTCTATTTCCTGAGCATTGGCATGGCCGCTATCGCCGAGCGCGGGCGCAGACGAGCTGCCTCAGCCTGAGGCTCGCCTTCCCCATCTCACCTATAATTGGCGACATTCCAATGGACCCACGGAGCTGAAGCATGCCTATTTCCCTCACCCCTGATAATTTAATTGCGCTGCTCACTTTGACCGCGCTGGAGATTGTGCTGGGCATCGACAATATTGTTTTTATCTCCATCCTCGCCAGCAAGCTGCCGGAATCCCAGCAGGACCGCGCCCGCATCATCGGTCTGCTGGTCGCCCTGGTCGCCAGAATCCTGCTCCTGTTTTCCATCGCCTGGGTGATCGGCCTGACCCGTCCCCTGTTCGAGGTCTTCAACCACGGCATCTCCGGCCGGGATCTGATCCTGATGATCGGCGGGCTGTTCCTGCTGGCCAAGAGCACCCGTGAAATCCATGACAAGCTCGAAGGTCCCGAAACGAGCGCCAAAGAAGATGTCGCCGCCACTTTCACCGGCGTCATCATCCAAATCGGGCTGCTGGATATGGTCTTCTCGCTCGATTCCGTGATCACCGCGGTGGGCATGGCCGATGAAATTTGGGTCATGGTGACCGCCATCGTCATTGCTATTCTCATCATGATCGTCGGATCCGGTCCAATCAACGACTTCGTCCACCAGCATCCCACCGTCCAGATGCTTGCGCTGAGCTTCTTGTTGCTGATCGGAACTACGTTGATCCTTGAGGGGGTTGGCATTCACGTCCCGAAGGGCTACATCTACTTCGCCATGGGTTTCTCGGTCCTCGTGGAAATGCTCAACCTGCGACTGCGAGCGTCGCGCAAACCGGTGGAGCTGCACAAGCGCTACGTGAAGGAGAAATAACCCGGTCGAATTCCTCAAATAAAGGTAAAGCCCCTGCGATGACAGGGGCTTTTTCTTTGCTCCGTTCGGGGGGACGGGCTATCTCGACTCCCCCTCTTCTTCAGGTGGAACCAGCAGGATCTTATCCACCCGAAGGCCATCCATGTCCATGACCTCGAAGCTGTAGCCGGACCACTCGAAGCGGTCGCCGGCCCGCGGCACCCGCTCCATCTGCATCATCACAAAGCCGCCAACTGTTTCATAGATGGCGCGACTCTCACCGGGCATGCTGCGAATATCGAAGAGATCCTGAAATTCCTCGATGGGCAGCATCCCGTCGATAAGCCAGGAACCGTCCTCTCGCTGGGTGGCTTCAAAATCCACTTCTTCGCCAGCTTCCGGCAGCTCACCCACCAACGCGTCCAGAATGTCATTGGTGGTGACAATGCCCTCCAGGCCACCATATTCGTCCATCACCAAGGCCATGTGCAATTTCGCTTCCTTAAAGGCCTCAAGCACCTCCAGCGCCGGCATGCTCTCGGGGACAAATTTCGCTTCCCGCATCACCCGCTCCGGATCCACCGGCTCACCGGCCAGACACAGCGCAAGCAAATCCTTAGCCTGGACTACCCCAACAACATCATCCAGACTGCCGCGACCCACCGGGAAGCGGGAGTGAATGCTCGTAATCATGCGCTGGTGGTTCTCCTCGTCATCCCCCTCCAGGTCCAGCCAAACCACCTCCGGCCGTGGGGTTAACACCGAGCCAAGACGCCGGTCGGCCAATCTGAACACCCGCTCCACCAGCACCTGCTCCTCCTGATCGAATGTTCCCGCCTCGGCGCCGCTCCGGAGCAGCAATTTGATCTCATCCTCCGTCACGGGTGGCCGCTGCTGGGATTCCTGACCGAGCAGCCGGAGCATCGCCTTGGTAGAGGCATCCAGGAATGCGACGATGGGGCTGGCCAGCGTGGCGAGCCACTGCATCGCAGGTGCGATTCGGGCCGCCACCTTCTCCGGATTGCTCAGCGCGATGGCTTTCGGTGCGAGTTCGCCCACAATCAAGGAAAGGTAGGTGGTGAACAGCACAATCAGAGTCACGCCCAGCGCGCGGCTGTACGGTTCCAGCACAGGGATCGTCTGAAAGAAGATGGCCAGTTTTGTCCCCAGGGTTGTGCCGCCGAAAGCACCCGAGAGCACCCCTATCAGTGTGATTCCGATCTGAACGGTCGAAAGGAAGGGACCCGGCGATTGCGTCAGCTGGAGGGCAGTTCCGGCAGCACCCGACCCTTCCGCCGCGCGCTGCTCCAGTCGAGCAGGACGGGCGGATACCACCGCGATCTCCGACATCGCAAAGACGCCGTTTCCGATGGCAAGCAGAACCAGGACGGACAATTCAAGTAGGACTTGCGCCATGGATGCTCTCCCAGCACTATTTGTCGAAACAAGTTGATCCAATTGTAATCAGCGACCAATTTTAATGGATTAACTCGAGCAGGCTTGGCGGGTTATGATGTGCGCTCAGCAAAGGGAAACAGCTATGGACATGCTTGAGTTGATCGGCTCACTCGGCCCAGCCAAATGGCTGGCATTGCTCATGCCTTGCCTTGTCCTCTTTGCTTTTATTTACTGGCAGGCGAAGCGGAAAGTTGATCAGGGAACAGATTCCAAAAGATGGTCACAGCTCCGAGGGTGGCCTGCCCGGCTGAAATATCTGCTCAACCTGCTGGCATTTGCTGTTGTAAGCTTCCTGGCGCTGGGTCTATCGATGCTGACGTATCAGAACATTGTCATGGCCGGAGCCTATCTGGCGCCGGCGCCCAGTGAGGTCGTGCTGCCGGTCGATTTTCCCCACGAACTGCAACCCGTACAGTTCAAAAGCGACGGCGCGCTCCGCCTGCATGGCTGGCTGATTGAACCCGACCTGCCCGCGATTGTCATCCTGCTCCACGGTTACGATGCCAACCGAACCGCCATGCTCTGGCATGCCGACCAACTCGCCCGGGCCGGCTTTGGCATTCTGCTGTACGATGAACGCGCTTCCGGCATGAGCGGTGGTGAACAACGCTCCTATGGATGGCAGGATCCCACCGATGTGAGCGCGGCGCTGGATTGGCTTCAAGCCAATCCATCCACCTCCGGATCCGCCATCGGGATTGGCGGCTGCTCCATCGGAGCCCAGATAGCACTTCAAGCCGCGGCCAGCGATTCCCGCCTCAAGGCCGTGTGGGCTGATGGACCCTCCATTGTTCGCCCCCACGACCTCCCGCCTCCACACAACTGGGCCAGCGCAATCAGCGTCATCTCCAGCCGTGTGACCGATTGGACTTTTGCAGCGATTCTCGGCAGAATCCCGCCGCCACCGCTCCTTGAGCAACTTCCCACTATTGAGAAGACACCGGTCATGCTGGTGGGCGGGGCACAAGCGTCAATCTCGTCGGACCCGAATCGCGACTGACCGAACGTTTCTTCCAACACGCCGGGCCAAACGCAACCTTGTGGATAGTGGACCAAGCGGTGCACTGTGACGGCCCAGCGGTGGCCCAGAGAGAGTATGCCCAGCGCCTCGTTGATTTCTTCGAACGGTCACTGCTCGATTGATCCATCAGATCGCCCATCTGCAATTCAAACGGGAAGGGCTTATACTAGACCAGTTTCAGCCGCAAATTCACAACAGGGAGCCAAATTTGACTGACAGACCGGCCGCGCTGGATCCTGAAGACCCCAATCTTCTCAAAGCAAGTGCCCGCCTGCAACGCATCCAGTGGGTCTGGGCTGCTCTTTTTGCCGGCATGGGCTTGCTCACCTGGTTCAGCTTAGGTAGTCGTTTCCCTTTATCCTCTTTACCCTGGTTCACAGTGGCAGTCCTGCTCGCGTTCACGCTTCAACCTCCGGCGTTGGCCATGGCTGCCGTGCTCTGGGCGCTTTCGCTGATTTCAGTGATTCCGGGTTTCGCACTGATCTTTGGGCCTGATCCCATTTCACAGGTCTTCTCCGGAGGGACGGTGGAGCAAATCGGTCGGGCCGGGGTCCGAATCGTGCTGGCGATCGCGGCCTGGAACCAGTTCATGCTGTACCGGATGCTTTACGGCACTGAATCAGCCAGCGGGCTGTCCGAGAACGTTCCGGACATCCCTGAGATGATCCCGAACCATACAGTATGGTTTTCAAGGGGGGCTCTAGTTTCGGGTATCCTTGCGCTTCTTTTCAGCCTGGCGGCCGGCCTCCCATTAAGCTCCAGAGTGACGTTGCTCTTCGTTCAAGGCGGCCTGAATTTGGCCCTGCTCACGATCGGCGCCGGCTTGGGGACCGCCTTCTCACCAACGAGGCATCGACGAACCGCCCTGTTCGGCTTGGTTTTCGGCATCATCGCTTTCCTCAGCGCAATGGCGGTTGGCCGACTGCTGCTGAATTAGCCAGCTTTATGATGAGCCCCGACGAAGAAACCTCCCCTCGCTCAGCCCGCCCCTGGAGCAAGCCGCTCGAGGTGCACAGGCTGCGGCGGTGGATCCGATGGCTCCAGTGGTCCGCGATAATTGTGGGCCTGATTGGGACCGGAGCGGCCCTGGCTGGCGGCCTTTGGCGCTGGGTGCTCGCCTTCACGCATTACGGCCCCGCTGTGGTCTGGCGATGGTCGTTACCCTGGTTTCTGGCGGCCATCGGTCTTTCAC
>JBKHKF010000253.1:0-4495 GCA_046537745.1 Anaerolineales bacterium
GAATAAGATCGTTCTTGAACACGGGGCGTCGCTGGTGCACCGCATCGCTTTGACAGCCACGGCCCGGCGGCTCCAGCGGCACCGGCTCCAGCTCGCCGATATCGATAACCTCGCCCTCATGCTCACCATAAGCGCAGTGGAACTGCTCACCTACGGCGTTCAGTCGGGAAACAATCACCGTGCTCACATCGGGGAGAAGCCGTCTGCTCGCCTGCACCATCCGCTCATGAATAGCGAACTCATCCAGGTTTTCCGCCATCTCCTGGCCCAAGAGGCTGACGGCTGCCAACTGCTCGGCGCGGCGCTGAGTCTCCTCATGAAGTCCGGCCCGCCGCAGGGCGTTGCCCGCCATATCGCCGATCGCCTTCATCACCCGGATCTCATCCTGCAAGAAGGGCTTCGGCCGGGCGACCCAGATGACCCCAACGGGGACTTCCCCGGCTCTCATGCTAACCGCCGCCGCCGCCCGATCAGTACCGATCTGATCAGCTTTAGCAAAAGCCTCAATCCCACGCAGATCCGCCGTGCTGAATGCTTTATCTCGATGGAGTACCTGCCAGGCCAAGTCATCGGGAATTTTCAGTTCCAACCCGGTGAACTTGTCCCAGGTACCAACCCCAAGCTCGACCCACAGCCTGGCTTGCTCATTGTCCGTCAGCACCATCTCTGCGCCGCCGGCGTCCATCAATTCCATCAATTGGCCCAGAATGATAGGGATCATTTCTTCGCTGTTAGAAGCCGACCGCAGCGCCTCCGCCACCTGAGAGACGGCTGCCTGCTCCCGCTGCCGCCGTTCCCGCTCGGTGACATCACGGATCAAGCCGATGGCACCCTGGATTTCACCCTGGGAGTTCAGCAGGCTATAGATCCCGGTTTCACCCGGGAAAATTTCACCGGACTTGCGACGGTAATTTACAGTCACAGTTCGAACGGTTGAATTGCCATCCTTTTCCAATTCCTCGATCTTCTGACCCAATAACCGATGCTCGGCTGGATCCTTATAAATTGTTACGGTCGGCTTACCTCGAATTTCCTCCAATTCATAGCCGAACATTTCGCCGAAAGCCGGATTGAAGTGTACGATCCGCCGCTCCTTATCGGCCACCAGGATGGCGTCGCGGATGCTGTCGAACAGGGAGCGGTACCGTTCCTCGCTGGTTCGCAGCGCGGCCTGCGCCTGCAGGCGTTCGGTAATATCCCGGAAGACACCAACCGACCCAATTCTCACGCCTTGTCGATTTCTTAATGGATAAGAACTCAGCTCACCGATAAATTTTTCGCCAGTCCTGCGCTGCAGCCTGACTTCGGCCGCCTCGAGTTGACCGCCTGCTTCTCGTTCAGCCTGCTCAACAACGGACCCGACTCGCTCGAATTCGGCCTGATCCGGATAAATATTCCTGGTATTTTGGCCGATCAGCTCCTCAGCCTTCCAACCAAATACCCTGGTAAAGCCTGGATTGACCTGCGTGATTACGCGCTCATGATCGACGACGAGGATCGGATCGGGGATACTGTGGAAGAGCGAGCGATAATTCTCCTCGCTTTGCCTTAACTCCTCCTCGGCCCGACGTCGATCGGTGATGTCCCTGGAATTGAGGACAACGCCTCCAACTGCCGCATCATCCAGTAGATTGGTGCCAACGATTTCAAGAGTGCGCGCTTCGCCAGCGGCGCCAATAAGCCGCAGGGTTGTTTGCATCCGCTGCGTAGGCTCAGCAACCAGCGCCCGAAATTGAGCTTCCGCTGCTGACCGATCATCAGGGTGAACATGGTCAAATATATTCTGTCCGATGATCTTTTCGGGCTTAAAGCCCATCACCCGCTCCAGAGCCGGGCTGGCATAAGTCGCAGTCCCATCTGCCTCCAAAATGGTGATGATATCGCCCCCGTGCTGCACCATCGAACGGAAGCGCCTTTCGCGCTTGGCCACCTGCTCCAAGTCCCACCCGCGGGCGATGGCCGCACCCAGGCTGGCCGCCGCAGTTTTCAAGGATTCGATAACGGCTGCATCCCATTCAGTCTCGGATTCAACATCATCAAATCCCATAAAGCCCCACCATTCATCGCGAGCAAAGATGGGAACAACTACAAGCGCCTTGACCGGCAGCTGGCTGAGAAACTGGCGCTCCTGGGCGGGAAAATCGGATACTTGTCCATGGATCACGCGCCGCTGGGATAACCGGTCCCGCCACCGCTCGAATCCCAGCGCTTCATAGGAAGCTTGCTGGAGTTCAGGCAGCCCGGCTAACGCCAGCTCGGGGTCTGCCGCCCATTCGGCGATCTGCGAGGCGACCAATTGGCCCGCTTGATCAACCTGGTTCTGCCAAATGTAAGCTCGATGAGCGCCGGCCGCCTGGCCCAGAGTTTTCAGCACCTCGCCGGTTACATCCCGCCAATGGCTGGCGGATAAATACTGATTGGAGCTGAAGCTAACTGCTTTCAGCACATCCTCGCGGGATTCCAATTTTTCTTTGGCAGCTTTCAGTTCACTGATATCTCTGGCGACAAGTAGAATCGACTGGAGTTGATTCTGTCCATCCATTTCCGGCACCAGGTTTGCCTGGAAGGTCCTCGGGGCTTCTTCTCGCGCCGGATCGTAGCTCGCTTGATATTCAACCTGCAACTCCTGGCCGGTCTCGATCACTTTTTGGATCGATTCTTGTCCCAGCCGGATCCGTTCCGGCGGCATATCCAACTCCTGATCCGTCTTACCCAGGTAATGATCGGGCGGATGGCCGCTGAAACGTTCAATGCTGGGGCTGATATAGAGATGGCGGCCGGACAAATCGTAGCGGGCAATAATGTCCGGAGTATTCCCCAGAATAGTCTTCAGTTCCTCGCTCTGGCGCTGCAATTCTAATTCCGCCAGACGGCGTTCCGTGATGTTCTCATGGGCGACGACAACCCCGCCCGCTGCCTCCGCCTCCAGCGGGGTCACCCACATGGTGAACCAGCGCTCAACTTCGGGGGCGTGGCACGGGTATTCCATCGAGGCGAGCTGATCCTCGCCTGAAAGAACGGATTCCAGCGCATCGAGCGCCTGCTGTGCAGTGCCGTCGCCATCCGAAGCCTCCGCCTCGCGACAAATATCGAGGTAGTTGGCGCCAACACCCGTCAGGCTGGGCGCGCCGCCATTCTCCCGGCTGAACTGATCCCAGGCACGGTTGGTCTGGACAATCTGACCGCGTTCGTTGAGAAGCGCAATGTGCGCGCTGAGCGACGATAGGATTTGCCTGTTCGATGCCTCTCGCTTGGCCAAACGCTCAGTCAGATTTGTGCGTTCGAGTGCGTAACGGACCGAGCGTGCCAGGGCATCATTGTCAAAGCTGCCCTTGACCAAATAATCTTGCGCGCCAGCACGCAGCGTTCGCAAAGCCATTTCATAATCGTCATGGCCGGTGAGCACGACGATGGGTGTATCTGGGTCCGCCTCCCGCATCTTTTGGACCGTATCCAGACCCTGGCTGTCCGGCAAGCCCATATCCAGCAGCACAAGCTGGTAGTTCCGATCCACCACCTCTCGAACCGCTTGGTCCAGCCGCTCGACAACGGTGATTTGATAATCCCAGTCGGTCTGCGCCTGCGACGCTTGACTGCGAAAAGCTTCTTCCACCAGACGGGCATCACCCGGATTGTCCTCCACCAACAGCAAACGAAGCTGCTCAAATCGGGCGCTGGCCTCTTGAATCTCGGATACATCTCGAAGCAGACCTAAATGATCAGTCATGCGCGGTTTGCCTTGCCTCAGGCCCCCCATTCTTAATTCGGTACATGGCCTGGTCGGCATCTGCAATCATCCGTTCCAGATCAAATTCATCTTCCGGACTAAAAGTCCTTGCCCCGATGCTGATGGATAACAAGTAAGGGCGATCCTTGCCTTCCAGGAATCTGGTCAGGGTGTTCTGCCAGCGCTCGATGAGGCGGTCGTCGGACCCGAGGTTGGTATCCACAGCCAGTACTGCAAATTCGTCGCCGCCTAGTCGTGCCAGCACATCGGAGGTGCGAAAGGTCAGCCGCATCACCCTGGCCACGTCCCGCAACGCTTCATCGCCGACTATGTGACCGTAAATATCATTGATCTCCTTCATCCTGTCGATATCCGCCAGCAGCAGAGAAAGGTTCTCCCCTCGCCGCTCGGCCAGCTTGAACTGAGGCTCGGCCAGCAGCTTCAGGCCACGCCGGTTATACAAACCTGTCAAATCATCACGCAGGGCCATTTCTCGCTGAAGTAGATAGAGGCGGTGACGCTCCATGGCGTAGCGGATGGACCGCATCAGCATCGCCTCAAGTTGGTGACCCTTGATGACATAATCCTGGGCACCAAGTTGAACCGCCTGGATTGCCAGGTCTTGATCGTCAAGGCCCGATAGCACAATTACTGGAACATTTTCCGTATGATCCATTATTGAGATAACGGTGTCGAGCCCCTGGCTATCCGGCAGATTCAAGTCCAACAGAACCAAATCGTAGACCTCGTTTTTCAGTTTCTTTTGAG
>JBKHKF010000254.1:0-4480 GCA_046537745.1 Anaerolineales bacterium
GGGTTAAGGCTGCGTGCTATAATCGCTACGGTTTCGATAAGAACGGTAAGGAAAATCGCTTTTTCTCAGCAGGAGGCTGTTGTGAATGTTGCAGAAGTTTTTCGAGGCGTGGCCACCCTTACGTGGATCGTGGCTTTCGTCATTATCGTCATCGCCGTCGTCCGGGCAACTCGAGGTAATCCTATGAGAAGTGCAACTGGAATCGTCATTGGTGTAGTCGTACTGGCTCTGGTTGTCACCAGCGTCAGCGCGGGCTTGGTCTTCATCCAGCCGGAAGAGCGAGGTGTGGTTATCTCGGCCATCGACCCGCAGGGTTTCCGGCAGGAAGCGCTGAAGCCGGGCTTGCACTGGGTGTTTCCCTTCGCCGAGACGGTTGTAACGTATCCGATCTCGCGTCAGACCTACACCATGTCGATCGCGGCCGCCGAAGGCCAGGTTCAAGGAGACGACTCCGTTGCCTCCCGCACGGCTGACGGTCAGGAAGTATTGATCGACGCTTCGGTCATCTTCTCTATCGACCCAGACAAGGTCATTCAAGTTCATATTGACTGGCAGAACCGCTACGCCGAGGATTTTGTTCGCCCATTATCCAGGGGTATCATCCGCGATGAGGCGGCTATCTATGGTGTTGAGGAGATTTACAGTGAGCAGCGCACCCAGTTGATCGATGGCATTCGAACGCGGCTGACACAACGGCTGGATGACAACGGCCTGCTGTTGGATGAGTTTGTGCTGCGCAATATCCAGTTTACCGACGAATATGCGGCTTCGGTCGAACAAAAGCAGATCGCCGAGCAGCGAGCCCAAGAGGCGGCACTGACCGTGGAACAGCGGCGCCAGGAAGCTGAGCAAACCCGTCAGGTGGCCCAGGGGCAGGCTGATGCGGAGGTGATTGCAGCCGAGGGCCGCGCTCAAAGTCGGTTGATCGAGGCCGAAGCGGAAGCCCAGGCGCTCCGACAAATTGCGGCTGAGCTGACCGATAATCCAGAGGTGCTCACCTTCGAATACATTCAGAAGCTTGGCCCAGGGATCCAGGTGATGCTGGTTCCCAGCGACAATCCCTTCTTGCTGCCGCTACCAAGCCTGGAGGAGGACGGTTCTATCACCGCCGCGCCCACGGCGACTCCCTAGGCTCGCCTAAAAGCTGCAGAATCAGAAACGCCCCGGCAGGCCGGGGCGTTTCTTTTATGGATTTCCCTCAGCTTCCCAGGATATCGGCGTGCTCCGGCAAAAATCGATCGAGCATTTCCTGAACCTCGGGCTTCGTCGGAACGTTATGGCCGGTGCCGAGTTTGCGCACCTTGGCCGCCCCCGTGGCGTTCGCCAGAGCGCCCAGGGATTCGAGGTTGAGTTCATGAAGCCATCCATAAATCACGGCGGCGTCCAGGCTATCGCCGGCGCCGGTTGCATCGCGCGCCTCCACCGGCAGTCCCGGTGCGATTTCGGTGGCATCACGTGAAAGCAGCAAGGACCCGGCCACTCCGCGTTTCATCACAACCAAGTCCGGCCCCTCATCAAGAAGCGCCTTGGCCGAGGCCAACGGATCGGGCAGCCCAGTGAGCCGGCTCGCCTCCGCCTCGGTGGCCATGAGTACATTCGTTTGGGAGACGGCCCGCCGCTGCCATTCCAGGCTGTACTCCGGATTACCCGGTCCAGGGTCAAAAAAGGTGGGAACGCCGGCTTCGCTGGCTGCCTTCAGGCCGGCCAGGATGACCTTGTGTTCATGGGGTTGGTCCTCCCATCCATCAGCAAAGAAAGCTTCAGCCTTCGAGATGGCCTCCGACCACTCTGGAAGCAGCGTGTCGACCTTTAATTCGCCGCGATAACCGAGGTAAGCGGGCTCGCCGTGCCTGTCCACGATGACTCCAGCCACCGGCGTTTCGCCGTCCTCCGAAACGATGATGCCTTCGGTGTCTATGCCCTCCCGCTGCAACCCTTCCAGCACCAAGTTGCCGAATCTGTCCTCGCCGACCTCGCCCAAGCACGCCACCTGCAATCCGAGCCGAGCCGCCATGATAGCGACATTGGTGGCTCCGCCCGGCCCCAAGCCAAGATAGTCCGCTCGCTTCAGGTCCCCGGCCTGGACGGGGAAAGAGGGGATGCGCAAGTTGAAATCGGCGATCATATCGCCCAATATCACAACCATTTTCTAATCCTTGTCCCTATTCACCGGTTTATATGCCTCCAGGAACGCTTCCACTGTCAGGGGATCCGCCGCAAGATCGAGCCGGCGGGCCAACTGCACCATTTGCGGTGGTTCGATGGCGGACCGTGTCAATGCATCCTGGTCAGAAAAAATGTCGCTCATTGGGCGATCCGCAATAATCTGCGCGTTCGCCATCAGAACAGCTCGTTCGAAGTGTGCAGCGCAAAAATCGATATCGTGGGAGATCGTAATCAGGGTTCGGCCGTCCTCTTTGAGATGCGCAAGGATATCGGCCAGCCGCGCCTGCCCCCGGGCGTCCTGACCGGTCGTAGGTTCATCAATTACGACAATGGGAGTCCGCATGGCCAGGCCAGCTGCCAGGGCTACGAATTTGCGCTCGGTCGCATGCAGATCATATGGGTGAGTCTCTGCCTGGTCCGACAGGCCGGTCATCTCCATGGCTTGCTCCACGCGCTCGTGGACCTGATCATTATCTAATCCGAGATTTCGCGGGCCGAAGGATATCTCCTTCGCCACGGTCTGTTCAAACAGCTGGTCGTCGGGATTCTGGAAGGTGTAGCTGACTCGATTCGCCAGTTCGGCCGGAGTTCGCTGGCGCGTATCCCAACCGCCAATATGAACACTCCCTTGATTGGGCTTGAGCAGTCCATTGAGATGCTTGGCGAGCGTGCTCTTACCGGCGCCGTTTTCACCGAAAATTGCGACGGCTTCGCCAGCTTTGATGGACAAACTGACCTCTCTCAGCGCCGTGACCTGCGGGTTGTACCGGAACGTCAGATTTTCGATCTCAATATTCATGAGAAGTACTCGACTGCGTTTTCCAGGCTGACCGGCAGCGGGCTTTCTTTGGACACCCATCCGCGCTGACGGGCCTGGCGACCTACCTCGGTGAACTGGGTTTGACCAATTCCCGCTTCCATCGCTTTCTCGCTGGTAAGAATCTCTCTGGCGGTCCCGATGCCTAGAATTTTGCCCTCGCTCATGGCCGCCACTCGATCGGAAAAAGTAGCGACCCACTCAAGCTTATGCTCCACCATGACGATGGTCGTGTTTTCCGCTTCGGTCAGATTGCGAAGCGCCTGGAAGACGTCTCTCGTGCCAATCGGATCCAGCTGGGAGGTTGGCTCATCCAGGATGAGAAGCTTGGGCTCCATCACCACGACTGAGGCAAGCGCCAAACGCTGCTGCTGCCCCCCTGAAAGGGCGTAAGGGGATCTATCGCCCAACTGCTCCAGCTCCATGAGTTTCAGCACCCGCTGAATGCGTCCCTCCATCTCGCTTGGGGGGACGCCGAGGTTTTCCAGGCCGAAGGCGATTTCTTCGCGAACGGTAAACCTGGCGCCAGAGATCTGGTTGAAGGGATCTTGAAAAACCAGGCCGACCTCGCCGGCCAATTCGTCGGGACCAGTCTGATGGAGATCCTGCCCTGCGACCTGGATTTGTCCTGAGAGCTCACCGCCGTAGAAATGTGGGATGAAGCCGGACAGTGCGAAGCAAAGCGTGGATTTGCCTGCACCGTTAGGTCCAACAACCGCCAGAAACTCCCCTTCTTCAACATGCAGAGACAGGTCCCGCAGTGCAGGCTGTTCGGTGGCGGGGTAGTGATAGCTGAGATCCTTTATTCTGATCATCACAGGAACACCAGCAGAATGCGGCTGAGGGGGGCTGAAACTGCCAGCACGATGATGGCCCAGCGAATCAGTTGCTGAATCTGGCTGTCTTCTATGCTGCGGTAGCTTGTTTTGGGAACTGATCGAGTGAAGGCTCGAGCTTCCAGCGCAATCGCACGCTCCTCCACATCCACAATGCTGCTCAGCACCAGCGGCACCACCAGCGGAACCAACGCTCGCGCCCGCTGAAGCGGGTTTCCATTGATGGATAATCCCCGGGACTGCTGTGCATCCAGAATCGTCTGAGCCCGGGCGCGGAACCGCGGGACGATTTGAATGGTGGATAGCACTACATAAGTCAGGGCTGGCGGCAGACCGCGTTGCGACAACGCGATCATCAGGTCATCAGGCCGGGTGGTGAAGGACAGAAGCAGGAAGCTGGTGATCACGCACAGGATCCGCCCCGTGCTGCTGATGGCGAAGAGCACCCCCTCGGTTTTGAACGAAAGTGGACCTAGTTCAGCCAGGATGGGTCCTTCCTGCCAGAAAAGCCCCTGGATGATGAAGACCGAGAGCGCGAAGGGCAGGATGATCGGCAGGCTGGACCGCAGGAGGTGAGTCGACACTTTCGCCCAAAGCGCCAGCGGGATCACAAGCAGGAGAATCACAGCATAAGGGCCCCAGCGCATGGGCAGGCTTAATC
>JBKHKF010000255.1:0-4433 GCA_046537745.1 Anaerolineales bacterium
GGCCGCACCCTTCAGCCGGGGAGGACCGACAAGTACTCCGAAGCGCTTGCGCCCCCAGGATCCGGCCAGACCGTGTGCGAAAGACTTTTCTCGAGCTCAAAGTCAAATCCAGTCCAAGCTTGTATCATACGGACATGGCGGCCATGTTGGCAAGCAGCGCGTACCATGAGAAGGACGACATGGGTTTGGACAGGTTCAGGAGCAGGGGCGCGTGCCAGGCTGCCCAAAGAGCCCCGAGGATCAGGCTCTAACCCTGTTCGGCACGGAAATATGCCGGCTTTCACCGTGGCAGCGAACATCAGCATAAACCGCGAAGAAGCGACTTACGCCGGTTGCAGCCTGGATTGGTTGCAGCCTGAAGGCTCAGCTTGTCTCCCTGCGCCTACCAATCAGGAACGCCGCGCCGGCGACCGTCAGGCCGATCACGATGTGCCAAACATCATAACCGCTGGTCTCACCCTGGGCTTCCAGCGCCTCCAGCCTTGCAGCCAAATCAGCGTTCTGCGCTTCCAACGCTTCGATCTGCCCGGCCTGCGCTGCGTTGAGTTCGCTCAGCGCCTGGATGGCGGCGAGCGAAACACCGTAGGAATCGACGGCGTTGATATACTCCTGCGATTCACCCACCCCGAGCAGTTCGTTGAAATCCTGCGCCATCGGGCCGATGTGGCGCCCCTTCCGGGAGGAGTCGCTGTAGTTCCATGTAGTGATCGGAAGCTCAGCCACTTTGGCAAGGATCGCCTGCGGGTCGATCGGTTCGAAGTTCTCTTTTTTCTGCACGTCGGATGGCGCTGGAACTTCGAAGCTGATCGATTTCGAAACGCAGGGCTCGGCCAGACCATCCCCGGCGCACGCCTTGACTGTGATATTGATCGTGTGTCCTGCGATTGGATGTGTGAACCGCAGTGACCGGTAGGCGGAATCCCCAGGCGAGATCGACGGTACCGCCAGGGCGATACAGGTGCCCGATCCGGTAAATCCATCAGAATCGACCGAGACCGTCTCGCTCGTATCCTGATCTTTGCCGGTGTGCCGGGCGGATTCGATCGTGAGGGCGCCGGTGTTCGTGATCTTGATGAAGACGGTTTCGTCCGGCCCGCACATGTCGATATCGTCTACGCTGAGGCTGAAGTCGAGCGCCGGCGTCGGGCTGGGGACCGGCGTAGGGGTCGGAGGCGGAGTACGCACAGGCAGCCCATCCGTCGAGCCGCTAACTGATCCATACTGCATCCACAGCCAACAGGTCGACCCAGGGCTGCCCGGAATCTCGATGATGACGTAGTTGGGCACGCTGCTGCGGGCGACAACCTCGGCTTCATCTCCGGTGAGCAGGCTCAAAACCAGATCATAAACCGTGCCCGGGCCAGTGCGGCAGTTGGTGTTCTTAGACACGCTGACGATTGGGACAGCGGGTGTGAAGGTCGCTGTAATGGACGGCGTTACTGTGGGCGCCGGTGTGTCGGAGGGCGGGGGTGTATTCGTCGGCGTGGTGGAAGCCAGATCGAGGTCAGTGGGCTGCGCCGTGTCTGTCCGGGCGACAGCCCCTCCTGCATCGGGCAGGCTGGTTGGTCTGACCGCAGAGGGGAGATTGCAGCCTGCCGACGCTGCGGCGATGGCGGCAAGGGCGAGCACGAGAAGGAGGGTCTTCTTCATGGTGGTAGACCTCCAGTGGCTTTGAGCCATGCGATCCCGAGGAGCTCGAATGAATTGGTGAACAGTTGGTGACGACTCTTTCAGCTTCGCCTGTAAGTGTATGATTGTTATCCTATTCACAAACGGGCTGCAGCGCAAGCGGTGGAGTGGAGAACAGTGGACCGGCCTGTATTGAGGACCTGCACTTGCGTACGGTCAGGTCGAAGCGACGCATGGCAGAGGTTGCCATGAGGCTTCTGATCCCCAAGAGACCCTGCCAGCAAGAACCGAAAATATCCAGCTGCCTTTCCGTGGCAAAATCAGAGTTCCGACCCAGGACCCACTGGTACCGGCTCGAATCCTGAACCGACATCCTGACCAATAATTGGCCACACAAGCTTATAACCCACCGGTCCCAAGTCCTCATCCTGATCAGGTGCCCTTGGGCACCTCATTAAAGGAAAGAAGCACCCTCTCGGGTGCCTTTTCTCTTGCTCAGGTAGCGGGGCTCCTTCGGCATCCTGAGCCCGCCGAATGGTTCAGGATAAACTCAGACAAGCCGTATCACTCTCAACGAAATCGCGGAGTGGCCCGGGACCTTCAGAGTACAGCGCGGCTTGCTGGCGCGGCACGGTGATGGCGGCAGCCGCCGCGGGACTTCCCTGGACCGGATTGTGGAGCAGAAGATCATGGAATGCCTCGATGAAACTACCGCTCGGCGCTCGCCCATTGGTCCACGAACTCGCGAGGCGATTGCACTGTGATTTCTGTCTCCTTTAAGAAATCGAAATGGTCCTGGTTTCCGGTGACAAGCACCGCCGCTTCAGCCGCCACGGCCACCTCTGCGAAAGGTAAATCGCCGCGATCGGGGACATTTTCCACGGCCAGAGGAGGCGCAGAAACGTGTGTTCCGGCGAGCTGGAAGAAGTCGAGGATGGCTTCAATGCGCCGCGGCGGGAATCCAAACTTTGGTCTCTGCAGGACTTCTGAGTACTCAGAGAGAATACGGTCGTCGAAGGCCAGCTGAACTTCGCCGGCGACTACCAGGTCTACAATCCGGCCCGGGGCGCCGTGTGGGTTTAGCAGTCCGGATACAAGGACATTGGTGTCAAGGACGATGAGCATGATTCACTCACCAAAGCGGCCTTCACGAACATCACGAATCTCTTGCTCGATCTCATCTCTCGATAGCTTGTCGAGGCCTCTCTCCCTGGCCTCCGATCGCAGCGCAGAGACAGCTTTCCGCGCTCGGATCTGAGAGACTAGATAGAGCGTTTCTTCCAACGTTTCCTCGTCGACATCGATCATGATGGCAAACGGCTCACCGCTGCTTGTGATCACCAATTCGCCCTCGTCGGACAGTTTTCTGCGAAGCTTTCCGGCTTGATTGCGCAGGAAGCGATAGGGTACGAAGCGCATCAGAGCCAACCTCTCTTCCTGTAGTATTTTTCGCTACATAAATACTACACCAGTCTGTTCGGTTGTCAACAGTAAGGGCATTGACGGCGGTCATGCAGCCAGGGTAAGTCTCTGTTGGTGTCGAACAAGAAACCCTGCTAGCAAGAACCGAAAATATCCAGTTACCTTTCCGTGGCAAAACTAGAGTTCCAACCTAGGACCCACTGGTTACCGGTTCGAATCCCAAACGGAAACCCTGGCCAATCTTTATACCCATAAGCTGATGACCTGCGGATCTCATGTTCTCATCCTGATCAGGCGCCCTCAGCCCCTTGATTAAACGAAAGAAGCACCCTCGCGGGTGCCTTTTCTCGTGCTCAGGTAGCGGGGCAAGGGTTCTCTCCCGATCAGCTGCGCTGGCGGGACTGGGGCTTGGGTGAAGTTCGGCGGCCTAGAACCAGGCTGCGCCTGAGGCGATTGATACTAATCATAGTGTAGATGCTGTTCTCGGCTTTAATAGACAATAGTTAAGGGATCATTCCCCTTACCATCCAAAGGCCCTCGCTGCCGGCCGTCGTTGAGAATGACCCATCCAAGTCGAAAGTCGTCCCCACCCTGGCTCAGATCGACCTGGTACACGCCGGCATCGTCAACAGCCGGTTCCGCCGTGAACGCCCGGGGCTGGCCGCCATCCAAGGTGACTACGCCTGAGACCTCATCATCGCTTAGGGTCACATCGGCACTGGAATTACCCGCCTGCAATGTCCCTTCTTGCCCACTAATCTCTCCGCTGATCCATTGGGAGATCTCATGGCTGTCGCATAGATAGACAGTGACCAGCCGAGCACCTTCGCCGCTGCCACCCTCCCCAGCGACAGCCACTCCTACGAACAGCTCTTCGTCGATGGCCTCGACATAATGTTCCATCTCGCCACCCGTGGGATCCTCCAACCTTTCAACGCCGATGGTTGTGTGAGCAGTCCCCATTTCGGTCGATGCTTCCTCCGCGGCCAGGCTGGCACAGGCCGACAGGAAAAAAGGCAGCAACGCCAGCACCAAGGCGCGTTGCACTAATGTCGATTTTTCACGGGTCATTTGACTACATCTCCTTCGAAATTACACTTCTTCCCACGCCAGAAGGGGACCATAACGGCCTTCTTCAGCTGACAGCTGTCAACTCTCAACAGTCCAAAGTTCTGTATCAAATGCCTTCAGACTAATATCGGAAAAAATTTAGATCTGAAATCAGCAGCTGTTCAATTGCGTCCTGGCGAATAGGTTAACACTGCCATACACAAACAACCATCGTCAAGGGTAACGGCAGCCCGCAGCTTCCCGATCCCAATCCTGATTTGACCCCCACACCGCATTCGGAAAGCTTGGCTACATCATCTTCGGATCACCAG
>JBKHKF010000256.1:0-4432 GCA_046537745.1 Anaerolineales bacterium
GGCCAGTGCTCAATGGATATCACCGATCGTATCTGAGCCCTGTGCTGAGGGAGATCCAGGTGGATGTTGTTGATCTTCCAGTGACGAATCGCGTTAACCCTACATGCTGGATAATCAGATTTCGGATCTGATTCGCCAATCTTTCCGCTTCGGCTTCGCGGGCTTCAGAATGGTCGATGGAACGTGCGAGTAGGGAAATATTTGGCGATGGATCGGCTCCCAGCTCATAGGTGTGATGTCCAAGCAAAATGTGCGCTAACTCGTGGAGGATGATGTGCTCCTGATGAATTCGAGCCGTCATCTCTTCATATATTATGTAGTCGAAATATTGATCGCCCTTCCTGTAAGTGATCCAAAAACCGAAGAGCTTGAGTGGCTTAAGCCTCCATGGAACAAGGGCGATCTGACGGCTCAATCCCTCCCCGATTTGTTGAACAAGTGCGGTAATGGAGAACGAGCTGCTTTCAGAAAGGCTAAGGCCTGATAGCGCCTTTTCTACAATCGATGTCGCATTCTGGAACTCGCTGGAGGCATTGAAAGCGGACATTATTTCGATGACCTACGTTGAGCGTCGCGCTCGATGTGGTCGATAAGCTCTCGCAGCGTTTCAAGGGCCTCTTCATCCAGGTCCCGGGCGCGAGCGAGTAGACGTCTATTGTCCTTCTCCTTTAAATAATCGAGACACTCCGTCTCCGTTTTCATGAAGAAGTATCCTGGATCCACCTCGAAGTAATTCGCCAGGGCGTCAATGACCTCCAACCCCGGGTTCTGGTTATCTCCCGTGTGAATCTTGCGAATGTTCGCGTTGCTGATGCCAGTCCCCTTTGATATTGCTGTGTACGAGGTGTCCTTTCCGGATCTTTTTGCATGCTCAAGCAGTAAGTCAAAGCGCCCGGAGAGCGTGATTTCTTTACTCATCTTCCACCAACGATGTTAGAGGATATCGGCTGATACCAGATTACAGGAACCGGGATAAAAGGGCAATAAGGGGTCGGCGGCGCCGCCAGCGCTGGTTGCTTCCGCTGCCGCTCTCGGTTGTGTAGGCCCGCAGGCTGGGGTCGCATAGAATCATCAATATTGTCCATGTGCCGGCCATCCCATCGAGGCTGATCCTGCGGAATTTGCCAAAATCAATTTCATCTTTTTATCGTTGATCCGACTTCCCATGACTACAAGTCGCTGGCAAAGCAGGCGGAATGCTAACGCGATTAAGCTTAATTCACAATGAGGATATGCAAGGATCCATTCAAGAAATGCCCGTTCGGGCAGTTGCGAGGCTGGAATCATTCTGTAGGGAAGTGAGATCATAGGTAATATTTGAGGCGCGCAGTGCCCGCTCTCCAAGAATTAAGGTAACCTCGCGAGTGACGAAGGTGTTCCGGACGTAGTTCCGGTGGAAGGATGCGGCGAATGACAGAAGTGCTTATTCTTGGCGGCGGCTTCGGCGGGGTGGCGGCCGCTCACGCCTTGAAGGTCAAGGCAGAGGACGATCTCCGCGTGACGCTGGTCGATCGACGGCCGGATTTCGCCATCGGGTTCCGTAAATCCTGGGGGCTGCTGGATCCGGCAGCCTACAAAGAAGGGCTTCGCCCGCTATCAGCCGTTCAAGGCGGCGTCGAGTTCCGTCAGGGGGAAGTTGAAACCGTGCTCCCTGAAGAGAAAGCGGCCATCGTCGATGGCGAACGTATCGACGCCGATTCAATGGTGATCGCGCTGGGCGCGGCCCATGATGTGGGCAGTGTTCCGGGATTCAGGGAACACGTGCTTAACATCTACGACAGCGGGCGAATCGAAAGCATCCATCAGCGGCTGATGGATTTTAATGGCGGCCGAATCGGCATCGGCATCTTTGGCGCGCCCTACACTTGTCCACCTGCACCTTACGAAATCGCTTATATGCTGGAGCAGTTCTATCGGGAGCGGGGGGTTTCCGTCGAGATCGAAGCCTTCACGCCTAAGCCGATGTCGCTGCCCATCCTGGGGGAGGCGGGCTGCAGCGTGATTGAGAACCGTCTGGAAAGGAAGGGAATCAAATTCTCACCGAACAAGCGAGCGCTGCGGGTTGATAAGGAAAAGGTGGAGTTCGCCACCGGTGGCCGGGACTACGATCTGATCTTGGGCGTGCCGCCGCATCGGGCGCCGCGCCTGCTGGAGCAGGCCGGCTTGACGGAGGATGGTTGGGTTCGACCCGATCCAGCGACCCTGGAGACCACGTATCCCGACGTCTATGCGATCGGGGATTTAACCTGGATCCCGATGGCCAACGGCAAGCCCCTTCCCATGGCCGGCGTCTTCGCCGAATCCCAGGGCAGGGCGGTGGCGGCGCGCATCGCGGCCAAACTGGAGGGAGACGCTCCTGACGAGAGGTTCGACGGCCGCGGCGGCTGTTTCTTGGAAGTGGGCGACGGCAAAGCCGTGATGGTGGAGGGTGACTTCCTGGCGGTTCCGGCGCCGCAGGTGACTATAAGCGAGCCCTCCGAGGATCTCTTGGCTGAGAAGTACGAATTCGAACGGATCCGTCTTGACACCTGGTTTGGCGGTTGAGGGCTGGCCGCTATCAAGCTGCTGCAGCCGGCTCCTGGCCAATGGTGCTGGTTCCTTCATAGCTTGGACTTGTGACTCGGAGTGCCACATAGCCGAGCACGGCGGAGAGCAACGAGGCTGCCAGAATGCCGAGCTTGGCCGAGGCGAGCAGTGCCGGGTCTTCGAAGGCAGCGCTGGTGAAAAAGAGCGACACCGTGAAGCCGATGCCGGCCAAAAAGCTGGCGCTGATGAACTGCGGCCAGGCCACGCCGCGGGGCAGTTCGGCCACGCCCATGCGTATAGCCACAAATGAGAACAGACTGATACCCAGGGGTTTGCCCAAGCCTAATCCGAGAATGATACCCAGGCTAACGGGCTCCAGCATATCGCTGAGCGAATCGCCCAGCGAGACGCCGGCGTTGGCCAGCGCGAACAGCGGCAGGATCAGATAGGTGGTCCAGGGGTGGAGGCTGTGCTCCAGCCGTTCCGCAGGGGGTTCGAGGCGCCGCACGATGGTCTGGAGCGTGTCGATGATGGCCATGTTTCGATCCTCTTCGACGGCTTCCTCATAGCTGTACCGGTGCAGCACGGTGTCGGCCTGGGCCAGCAAGCGCTCCAGGCTCGGGTGCTCCCGCCGCGGAATCAGCAGGGCCAGCAGCACGCCGGCGATGGTGGGATGCAGACCGCCCAGTTCAAAAGCCAACCACAAACCAATACCCAGGATCGAATAGGGTATGGGTGAGAAGACGCGCCAGCGGTTGAGCAGCAGCAGCGCCAGCAGGATCAGCGCGGCGAAGCCAAGCGCAACCAGATTCAGGTCGCTGGCATAGAAGATCCCAAGCACGACGATGGCGCCGATGTCATCGACGATGGCCATGGCCGTGAAGAAAACTTTTAATGAAAGCGGCACGCGCCCGCCGAGCGCGATCAGGATGGCCAGCGCGAAGGCGATATCGGTAGCCATGGGGATGCCCCACCCACGCAGCGAGGCGGGGTCACCGATATTGATAAGCACGTAGAAAAGCACCGGTGCCACCATGCCGCCGAGCGCCGCCACCATGGGGAGAGTCGCCTTGCGCCGGCTGTCGAGCTCGCCCTCGGTCAGCTCACGCTTGATCTCAAGGCCGACAATCAAAAAGAAGATGGCCATGAGCCCATCGTTCACCCAGTGCAGCAGGTGCTCGTTAAGTCTGAACGATCCCAGTTCGATGCCGAGGTCCAGGTTCCAAATCTGGTGGTAAAGATCGGAGAGCCCCGAATTTGCCCAGAGCAGCGCCAGTGCGCTGAAGAGCAGGATCATCAAGCCGCCGGATGCGGCCATTCGGGTGAAGGCCTGGCCGATTTCGGCGATTCGCATTCCCATCGGCTTGCGGATCAGCTCGAGCAGGGATTCGGCATCCCAGGCGCCATCGTAGCGGACACCGTTGATGAACCACGTGGGGGTGCCCCGTACCCCGCTCGCTACGCCGCTTCGGAAGTCGGATCTAATCCGATCGGCGTGGACATGTTCGTCCAGCTCCTGGGTGAAACGCTCCAGATCCAGATCCAGCGCGGCAGCATACTCCAGCAGATGCTCCCGCTCCAAGTGCTCCTGATTCTCGAACAGCAGCCGGTGCATCTCCCAGAATTTGCCCTGGGTGCCGGCCGCTTCGGCCGCCTCGGCCGCCAGCCGGGCTCTCGGATGTACCAGCCGGTTGGGGAAGTGGCGGAAGACAAAGCGAATCTCGCCGATCCCCCGATCCTGGATCTCCTCCATCACGTACTCGGCCTGGCCGCAGTACAGGCACTCGTAATCGCCGTACTCGACGATGGTGACAGTGGCGTTTTCGGGACCCTTGACGTGGTCTTTATCCGTAATGGGTTGCGACAATGTGAACTTGCTGGCCACGGGAACCTCGTTAGGCGTCAC
>JBKHKF010000257.1:0-4333 GCA_046537745.1 Anaerolineales bacterium
TGCCAAGTGTGAGCGCCCATACCGGGAGCAGCAGCAAATCCATCACAGCTTATTTCTCCATTCAAGCTGGTCGGCGGCCATTCCCCTTCAGCTTTCAAAGGATGGCATCGCACCAAGAATCATAACCGTTGCTGTGAAGAATGGAATCGTTTATCTCAGGTACGAGGTTCCACAGGGATCTCACAGTTTAGCTTTTCCAGGGCTTCATACCATTCTGACTCTTGACTCGGCTTGCGGGCCTGGAAATTGATCCCGAGCGTCCCGTAATCAGATGCGCTTGATTCCTGGGGGGCGCCGCTGAACACATCTTTTCGCCCGGTGATTTGAAAATCGACGAAACCGGCGGTAACTACTTTTGTCTCCAACTCTGCTTCCAGCAGGGCGCCAGCAATTCAACCGGTCCATAATTCAATATCACGCTTGGCCTCCATCGGCACTTCTTTTTTGACGAGGATTTCGCCTATCCGCGCGCGACCGCCGGGTTTCAGAACCCGGGCCATTTCTCGCAGCGCCGCATCCTTATCCGGTACGAGGTTCAGCATACCGTTTGATATTACAATGTCGGCCCATTCATCGTTGATGGGCAGCTCCTCGGCGACGCCAAGGCGAAACTCGACATTGTCGAGCTCTGCCTGCTCCGCTGATCGTCTGGCTTTTCGCACCATCCTGGGTGTGAGATCGACACCGATGACCGTTCCTCCGGGATTAACCATCCTGGCCGCGATTAGACTGTCAAATCCAGCGCCAGCCCCCACGTCCACCACACGGTGGCCTGGCTCCAGTGGGGCTATTGAGAATGGATTCCCGGTCCCCGCGAAGGATTCGACGGATGCCTTGGGAATCCCTTCCAGCCATTCAGGGCGATAGCCGAGCATATCTGCCAGCGGCTTCCCGGTGTGGAAATGGAAGCCGCGCTGTGGCTGATCGGCTACCTCTTCATATTCGCGCTGAATTGCCTCACGCAGCTTACTGGTTTCCGGTAATTTATCGTTGGGTGAATTCTTGTTCATCTCTCTCTCCTGTTTGTTTCTGTAACATCAATTTTGTTTGCCCAGCCTCTTTGTTTTGCTTATTGGCGAGCATTTTTTTAATCAGGCTTGACCTTCGTTCGGAATCCGGGGAATTGAACACGAACTGCCGTGGAGTCATTACGCTGTCTGTTTTTCAGTGGAAACCCAGGGCATCGAGATGGCATCCGAACGCTAGGATTCGCTGAGGTGGAAGGTGCATATTTTCGGCACCTTCCACCTCTGGGCAGAACCCACACTGAGCGCTGGTTTCAGTCGCTCAGTTTGCCATCTCAACGTTTATGTCGACGGGGTTTGTCAAGACGTCCATAACCGGGGAGGTTTGCTGGGCGTATTCGCACAACTCAAGCAGCTTTTCACGCGGAGCGTCTGCATCTACGTGGTATCGAACAGTGATGTCCTGATATCCGGGCCGTACCTGATCCGAGAGCCCGAGGAAACCGTGCAGGTCCAAGTTGCCTTCCACCTCGAAGGACAAGTCGCGCACTTCAATGTCCTGCGCTGCGGCGTTATAGACGAAGCCCACAGCCAGGCAAGAAGCCAGGGCGTGCAGCACAGATTCGACCGCGTTCGGCCCCTTGTTCTGACCGAGCAGCACTGGAGGTTCATCGCGATCGAGGACGAAAGATTGTTCTCGGGAGGAGTCCTCCTGGCCGGCTCCATAGAATCCCTTAATTTGCGTGCGGCTGTGAGCGCCGCTGATCCAGTTCGTATGGGCTCGGAATTGGAATTTGGCCAGTTCCGGCTGCTCCTTGATATGGTCGATCGTTTCCACAAGCTGATTGACATCAACGCCGTTCAGCCCTTCTTTTACTCTTGTCGCCATCTCGTACTCCTTCTCTCTATGTTTTGTCATCCGTTCGAGTTGAGGGGGCCCGCGTCTCAACGTGTCCCAAGTCTAGCGGGCACACCTCCCACACTCCTTGCAATATTCTGACAAGAAAAAACTCAGAATTGTGCTAAAAATCACAAACAGTTGATTGTCATAGTACTTTGGCGAGATGGATTTGGATTATTCGCCGCGAGTTCTTTCCGATGGGACCCGTCGGCCGCACATCATGAATCCCGATTGGAATGGGGAAAGATCGTGACTTCAGGCTGGCGCCTAAGTCCTCGTCAGTGATAACACCGGAAAAAAGGTGGATGGCAGCTCGGATATTATTGCAGAAAGGCTGGGGCTGGCGCGCCGAGAGCCTCTAATTTGTTGATGGCGGTGGACTTCAACTGAAGGGCTTCCTGTCGCTCACTTTTGCCGTCGCTGGCCCGAAGCCGAAGGTCCGCTAAGGCGGCCAAAGTCATGGCGGCTTGATATCGGCTGCCGGCGGTTTGGAACAGCTTCTGAGCTTCTCCGAAGTGTTCGATAGCCAGATCGAGGTCATCTCTTGCTTTTGCCAGTTCGCCCTTGGCCTCGGCGGCCATAGCGAGCCAAGCCTGGCTGCCATAGTCTTCGGCCGCGCGGTCCAGTTGTCTGCAGTAATCTTCAGCGGCCTGCTGCTTGTCCTGGGCAAGGCTGACCTTGACAGCAATCGGGAGTAGTAAGGCATCGCAGGTTGTGCAGCTGCCATGGCGCTCACCCATAGCCAGGCCAAGTTGCAATGCCTCCTGCGCTGCGTCATGATCACCGGCTTGCAAACGGTTGGACGCCATCGAAGCATAAAGGCGAGCGAGGCAATGTGCCCGCATGACGGCCTGTTCGGCGGTCGCCAATCCTTCCTGGAGCGCGGCCATCGCTTGATCGTACTCACCGCGGGCGGTGCGCAGAACACCGAGCCGCTGCCAGGCCAGAGCTTCGCCGGAGGCCGCTCCCAGCTGCCGATGTAGCTCTATGGATTCCTGCAGGGCCGCCTCTGCATCATCCCAACGACCTGCCTGAAACTCCAGAGCGCCATTGAAGCATTGACACAGCGCGACCGCCCTTGGGGCGTTCATACGACGGGCCTGATCGTGCGTCGTGGCCACAGCTTCCTTGACTTCTTGATAGCTCTTATCACCATACAGGTGATACTCCCACAGTCAAAGGTGAACGTCGAAAGCATCTGAGACGTCCAGACCAGCCCCCACGATTTCCTGCCGTTGGCGCTCAAAAGCCATTCCTTGCTGCCATTCTCCCAACGAATGGCAGGCGAGCGCGAGCATCTCAAAGGCCCGGGCGATTGTCTCCTCATCGCCTAATTGTTCGGCGATGCCAAGTGACCGCTGAGCAACATTGAAAGCTTCTTCATACTCGTTGCGGTGCCAATGAACCTGAGCGACGTTATAAAGTACATGGGCGAGTTCAGCGGACTGCCCATGACCCTCCAATTCCTCCAATGCCTGATCAAGATGCTCGCTGGCTTTTTCGATCTGTCCGGCGGTGATGAGACCGATGGCGGCATCCCGGCGCACGGAGGATCGCTGCTCGGCTGTGGGTTGCCAATCGGGGTGGCTTACTGTGAGCGCAGTTTCATAGGCATCGACAGCCCGGGGGGTATCGGCCAAAATGATATGGCAACCACCGATTTTCGTAAGAATTTCAAATCGCATCTTCGCTCTCGAAGACGGCATGTCATCCAGCAGCTCGAGAGCGCGCTCATAGTAGTCGACTGCGACCTCATAGGCATACAAAGCCTTAGCCTTGTTGCCGGCACGGATTAAATAATCCAGGGCTCGGTGGGGCTGGTCGCTTCGGGAATAGTGAAATGCGAGATCCTCGGTTCGGGAATCCAACGCCTCAGGATCATCTTTGTTCATGCCTTCAATGGCTTCAGCTGTCAGACGGTGCAGGTGCATGCGGCGAGCCTGGCTGAGCGAATCGTAGAGGGCGCGGCGAATTAGCGTGTGGCGGAACCGATAGCCGGAGCTGGTTTCGCCCAGCAGCCGGGCTTCCAGACAATAATCGAGTGCGTCCAGAATTTCGGAAGATGCCCGGTTGTGCACCCTGCGTAGCACCTCGAAAGAAAAATCATGACCGATGACGGACCCGGCCAGAAGGATGGGCTCGACTTGATCGCCCAGTTGGGCAACACGGTCTCTTAACAATGCAATCAGCTCGTCCGGCAGGGTATCGAGGAGCGCGTCCGCCATGAGATGCCAACGACCATCGCGCGGTTGAACCCGTCCTTCGCCAATTAGGTGGTGGACCACCTCTTCGATGAAAAAAGGATTCCCACGGGTAACCTGGTAAATGGCTCTGGCTAGTTCTGGGGTGGGTTGTCCGCCCAAAAGGGATTTCACCATGCGCCCCGTTGCCTCCTTGTCAAGGTTGTCCAAGTCGATGGTCTCAACAAGACGCTCTTGATAGAGGGAGTTGATAATCGTATTTGCGC
>JBKHKF010000258.1:0-4308 GCA_046537745.1 Anaerolineales bacterium
GGGGCTTTGCAATTGCAGCTCAGCCCCCTAACCATCCCTCAACTTATGCTCGATTTGAGTATCTACGAATCACTGCAAATGCGACAAGTGATGCTTGTCACAATAAGAATATACAAAAGCAAGACCAGATCTCCAACGCAGGCATTCTTAAAGGCAGCGGCGAGTCCAGGAGAATTGGTGATCGCGCTGGCTCAAGATTCCCTTTGTGCCATCATGGCCAAAACACACCCAAACGTGCATGGGGCCCAATCCGATCCAAACCACATTTCACGCCTGGATGGCCGCGCAGGCATACAGTCAAATCATAGTACGCATTCGTCCACAGCCTTGTCATAGTTTTCCCTACAAAATGTAGGCCAATTCCTGTCTGAATGATCCAGACAATCCTGCTAATGTTGTTGAGAAGCCAATGAATGATTGTGCGGAGGGCCCAATAGTTTCTGGGCGCTTGCCTTCAGGAAGCTTCAAACGTCAACCATTGGAGGATGCCACCGATGCATAGTATGAGAGAAAAGGAGAACCAACATGGCCAATGAGCCAGTCTCACGAAGAGACTTCATCAAGGGCCTCGGCGCGGCCGGCGCGGTCGCTTCCGTCGCAGCGGTTTTTTCCGAGGCGCAAGCCGCGGCCAAAGCACCGAGCGCCTATGCTGGGTGGGAGAGCCGACAGGGGACAGTCTACTTCAACCGCAAGCCGTATGAAGTGGATTCGCCTGAAAGTTACGAAGTCGTCGGCGAACTGAAGCGGCGCGACACCCGGACCTATGACACTCGAGCTCGAATTGGTAGACCGCCCCGCGAAGGGAATGCCCTCGAGAAGTATGAGGCGGGCGACCCCTTCTGGACCGAGTACTACAACACCGTCAAAGACGACGGCGACGGCATTTCCCCACTCGAGAAGGATCGCGAGATCGTCAACGAGTGGTGGCCGCCGATGGATGAACTAATCAAAGAGGGCGAGCAGGCTCGCTACGAATTCGGCACCACCGGCGCCGGCTTCCTGGCTGCTGCTCGCAACTATCCTTATGGTAGATTTCCCTTCCCGCGACCCGATTCTGCCCCTGAAGAATGGGATTGGAAGGGCGTCAACCCACAGAGGGCCAACTTCAAGTCGCCCGAACTGGCCTCGGAATGGGTCAAACGTGTCGGGGCTGATTACAATGCCACTTTGGTCCGCATCACCGAGGTCAACCCGGCCTGGTTTTACGCGAATGGCCTGCGTGGTGTTGACGGTGACGTCGAAATCGGCGAGGAATATCCCCTGCGTCCCTGGTGGAAATACGCCATCGTCGTCACTTATCCGATGGAATTCGACAGTCTGGCAGCCGACCCGAACTACGGCACTTCCCAGACCGGCTACAATCCAGTCAGCTATGCTATGTGGCACATGGGCGAAGCGATCAAGGCCCTGGGTTATCCCGCCCGCGTCTGCTCACCCAAGCAAGGCTACGAACAGTTTGTCGTGCCATTTGCTGTTGATGCCGGCATGGGAGAGCTTGGCCGCACCTGCAACTGCGTCGCCCCAGACTTCGGCGGCAACTTCCGCCCGGGAATCATCCTGACGGATATGCCCTTGGCGATTGACAAGCCAATCAATGCCGGCGTCTTTGACTTCTGTTCCAAATGCAAGATGTGCGCGGAATACTGCCACACGGCAGCTATATCGATGGATGATGAACCCAATTACGAACTGGCCGGCGTTCGCCGCTGGGATGTTGACGGCTTCAAGTGCAACACCGGCTGGCAATTGGTTTCCGGCAATGCCGATTTCCCGGATGGTTCACCTGGCGGCGGTTCAGGTGCTTGCCGGGCTTGCATAGCTGCATGCCCATATTTCCGCCGCACCAACTGGCTTCACGACACCATCCGCAAGACAGTTGCCGATGATCCAACTGGCCTGATGGATGACGTGGCTTTGCAGTTTGAGCGAGGGCTTTATCACCGCAATCCGCCCGAATCCTTCATGCATCCCGAGTTCAAGGGAGTCCACGAACCACCTGAATGGCTCAAGACCGAAAACTACATCGACCGCTTTACCGACACTCCGTTAGGGGAGGCATAAGATGATCGCTGGGATAGTTACAGGAATCGGCCTGGCCTTGGCGGCCATCGGTTTCATCGCCTTCACCAAGGACAAGGGTTGGACCCTCGCCTGGTGGCAGTGGCTGCTGCTGGCTTTGGCCGCTCCAATCTTGCTGTTAGGAGTTGGTGCTTTGGGAACATCACTTGCTGAAGAAACGGCAGCTGCCGGTTGGGTTATGTTCGGCCTGGCAGCTCTGGTTGCACTGATCCTGGGCTTTGCCGCCCTGCGGCCAGTGCGATCTTCCTGATCTTCCACCGACGCCAAGGCATCCTTCAACCAAAAAACCTGAGAGCCGATCGGCTCTCAGGTTTTTTTAACACGCTAAAGATGACAAACGGCAGTGCCTGAATCACAAATCATTAGATACCCTTCAGGCAGATTCGGCTGAAGTGAGGTAACGAATGTCCAAACTAATCTTGACCCATGAATGGGCGCAGACCGCGTTGAATAGAGGCGCCTTGATCTTATCCAAGGCTATCAGCCCCACGATGGGTCCCATCGGGCGCACAGTTTTGATGAGTCACCGTGGTTCCAAGCCGAAGTTCGTCAGTGACGGCTTCACCATCACACGCCAGCTGGAACTACTGGATCCCTTCGAGGACATGGCCATTCGTTTCCTGGAAGAAGCATCGGAGCGAGTCCGAGAAGCTTGCGGGGACGGCACCAGCACAACGGTGATCCTGGCAGAAGCGATTTTGCGGGCCGCCCAGCCCTCATTGGCCATGGGGGCAGATGCGATGGCCATGGCCCAGGGCATGCGGGTGTGCGTCGAGCCTGCAGTTCGGGCACTTCAGGATCTCAGTACTCCAATCGCGAACGAAGAGGAACTCGGGGCAATTGGTGCAGTGGCTTCCAAGGATAAAGAGATTGGAGCAAAGGTGGCCAATCTGGTGTTTCAACTCGGGCCTGATGGAGCAGTCATTGCTCTTCCCTCCAAGGGCCGCGAGTTCAGCGCCGAGCTTATCGAAGGTTTCCATTTTGATCATGGTGCCCTCAGTCCTTATTTCATTACTGACCGCACCAAGATGGAAGCAGTTTTGGAAAACCCATATATTCTGCTTACCGGGAGCACGCTTGAGTTCGTTGATGATATTTTGCCCGCACTCGAGAAAATCCTCCCGACCGCGCGTCGTCTCGTCATCCTGGCCGAAGACGTTAAAGGCGAGGCGCTGGCAGGCCTGGCCATGAACCAAGAACGCGGCAATCTCGAAGTCCTGGCCGTAAAGGCGCCCGACGCCGGTGGCCGGCAAGAAGAGCGGCTCAAGGATCTGGCAGCCGCCATAGGCGCCACGGTCCTTCCCGATGACCACACTGGACGCACACTGGCAGACATCAATTTAGAAGATCTCGGGCAAGTCGAACGAGTGGTCTCAGACCGATCGAGTACAACAATTTATGGGCTTCGTGGGGACGAAGAAACGATTTCCCGCCGAGTCAGAATCATTCAGGGTGAAATCGAGGATGCACAAACGGACCAATATGCTCGCTATCTCACTGAACGAATTGGCGCCATCCAGGGCCAGACCGGCTACCTGCATATTGGAGGCATTACTGAGGCTGAAGCTGAAGAAAGGCTCCCGCGCGTTCGCAACGCAGTGGCGGCGTGCAAGGAGGCCCTTCGAACCGGCTGGGTTCCGGGAGGCGGCGTGGCGCTCGTAAGCGCCGCTGGAGCACTGGAATCTATCAACCTTGAAGGTGACGAGCTAATCGGATTGCGGGCGCTCCAATCCGCCATGGTGTTCCCATTCCTGACGATCGTTCACAACAGCGGCGCAGAGCCATCCCTCTACCTGGATCGGCTGGCTGATGCCGGCGATGATGCCACGATTGACGCGGTGACAGGGGAGATTACCTCTGCGCGCGAGAGTGGCATCATGGATGCCACAGGCGCGGTTGAAGCGGTATTGCGTAGATCCGTCAGTGTAGCTATGTCCTTGTTAACCGTTGATGTTGCCATTGCCGATGTGCCTGTTGCTGGCCCCATGGGCGACCGGCTCGATATGGGCGCGAAATACGAATAGATGGGAAAGAAAGGCTGATAAAGTAAGGCAATTGGCAACGCATCTCAATCAGCCTTGAGTGGCAGCTGCAGGATCAGCAATCTTCTCTGTCCAATTTTCAGTTGATGCCGAACTTGTGGGGTGGGGCAGGCTGGAAATTAATCATCCCCTCCCTTCACCCACATCGGCAAGCCCGCCACCATGAAGATTACCTCGTCTGCGGCTT
>JBKHKF010000259.1:0-4307 GCA_046537745.1 Anaerolineales bacterium
ACCTTGGAGTGTGATCCCGAGGAAAGACCCTTCGCCATTGAAGTACGGGAGGGTGACTCCTGGGTGCACATTGGCGGCTGCGGATTACAGAAAGTGGACCGCCAAACCCGTCAGGCGAAGTTGGGGCTGTTTATCGGTGCGAAGGCATACTGGCGACAGGGCCTGGCGACCGATGCCATGGAGGCGCTGATGGGCCATGGGTTCAATTCCTTGAATCTAAACCGCATACATCTTCGGGTCTACAGTTTTAATGAGCCTGGCTGCATCTCTATCGCAAGCTGGGCTTTATCGAGGAGGGCAGGCTGAGACAGGATTGCTTTCGGCGTGGCCGATATTGGGATACGATCGTAATGGGGATGCTTGGCAGTGAATGGCAGGATGAGAGACCGCAGGAGGATTGATGGCAGCAATGTACGGGTATGGAGATATCAAGATCTTCGCGGGTTCGGGTTCGCAGGATTTGGCCCAAGAAATCAGCGAGTACCTATCGGTTCCGCTGAGCGGCTATGACCTTGTGGAATTCCCGAACGAGAATTTATTCACACGCCTGCACGGCTCCATCCGCGGCCAGGATGTCTATCTCATCCAAAGCATGAGCTCCCCGGTCAACCGGAATTTGATGGAACTGCTGATTATGCTGGACACTCTCAAGCGCGATTCAGCCGGCCGCATCACGGCCGTCTTTCCTTATATGGCTTATGCCCGCTCCGATAAAAAGGATCAACCCCGGGTTCCCATAACAGCCCGATTAATCTCGGACATGATTGAAGTAGCGGGCGCCGATCGATACATCACCATCGACCTGCACGCGGGCCAGATTCAAGGCTTCTTCCATATTCCGGGCGATGTTCTGACCGCCTTTCATGAATTAAGCGATTATTTCCTGCAGAAGAAGCTGAAGGACGCGGTGGTGGCCACGGCGGATCTGGGCTTCGCCAAGAAGGGACGCAACTTCGCCGCCAAGCTTGGAACGCCCTTGGCCTTTGTGGAGAAACGGCGTCATGGTGATGAGCCGCGAGCGGTGGCGACGACTTTAATTGGCAATGTCGAGGGGAAGGACGTGGTCATCGTCGACGATGAGGTCCTGACCGGGGGATCAATCTGCGAGGCGGTGGAAATCGTGAAGGATCATGGCGCCCGAGATGTATATGTCTCCTTCACCCACGCGCTGCTGGTTCCGCCGGCGGTGGAGCGGCTTTCCAGGCAGCCTGTCAAGGAGATTGTCACAACCAATACCATCCACGTGCCGCCGGAAAAGCAGCTCCCGAACATGACGGTCCTATCCGTGGCGCCTTTGCTTGGTGAGGTTATTTTGAGAGCCCATGAGGGGCGGTCCGTCGGGGAGATGTTCAACGAATAGGGCCTCAGCCACAAGCCATTAATCTAGAAAGTAATGATGAGCCCCGGCTTTCAGAGCGGGGTTCTTTGCCTTCTTGATGAGAAAAGCCGCTCGCCAGGGAGGCGCCGATTTCAGGAGTTTTCAAGCTCATCAAGGGCCAGGAGCAGTTCCTCCACGCTGGGCCGATCCGTCGGGTCGTGGCTTTTGTATGCGAAACGAAGGATGCCGCCTTCATCTACAAGGAAGTCCCCTCCCAGCTGAGCAGAGTCGCCTTGAATGCCTTTGAGCTCTCTGCCGCGCAGGATCTCGCGGGCATACCTTAATAGAGTCCTTGGATTCCAGGCGCGCAGCAAAGAGCGTTCGAGGCCAAAGGATTCATACAAATCCCGTTCAGGATCAAGCAGCATGGGGAAGGCTTGACAGGTTTCCTCCAGCCAGCGCTCAGCCCATTCCAGGTTTGCTGTGAAACTCACGACCACGATGCGAACACCCTTTTCTTTGAAGGCTTTCCGCCGGGTGCAGACCTGCACCACATGATCGCGGCAGGGCAGTCAACCTAGATGTCGGAGAAGAATGAAGAGCACCGGTGATACAAGCAGTTCGCTGGTGGAAATAACCCGAGAGTCCAGCCTGTGCAGTTGGTGCTCGGAAAGTCGTTCTCCAACTTCTAAAGGCATTTCGCCTCCCTGATGACATCGAAGGTTGCTCCTCTTCGATCATAATGACATGGCTGCTCCGGGTCAAAGTGGGCTGGTCTATAATGACATCGAAAAATAGAGCTGTCAGCTTAAGGATCCCACTGGATGCAGAAAATCGAATCGCGAGTGCCCGGGAATCTGCGGGGCGCCTATCGGCTCATGGCAGAAACGTTTAAGGGGTATAGCGAGGACGAATGCACGCTCAGGTCTGCCGCATTAGCTTATTATGCGCTTCTGTCCTTCTTCCCACTCCTGTTGTTCCTTCTTTTCATTGCAAGCATTGTCATCACCGAAGGAACTCGTCAAGCACTGCTGGCTTACGTTTACCGTGCGGTTCCGCAGCTGGCGGCGCCGGCCATAGCTTTTATCGAGCAGACACTGTCCGCCAGGGCGTCTTTCGGGGTGCTGGGTGCAGCCGGACTGATGTGGACTGCGTCCGCCCTTTTTGCCGTGCTGGCCTCAACCTTCAGCACGATCTGGGAAGCGAAACCTCGTTCGCTGTGGCGACGTCGATTGATGGGTCTGCTCATGGTGCTGGCATTGGCCATTCTCTTTATCTTCTCTCTGCTGCTGCGGACGTTCTTGGCCTTTGATTTGAACTCCTATTTACCTATTTCCGGACGCTGGCTCAACATATTGATTGATTTCGGCGTCACGACCCTGCTTCTGTGGGTACTGTATACATGGTTGCCCAATCGCCATATTGAATTCAAAGCCTCGCTCTCCGGCGCCTTGTTGGCCGCTTTTCTGTGGCAACTTGCCAAAATGGGCTTTAGCTTCTATCTGAGCTTCGGTCTGGAACGTTTCGGCGCGGTCTATGGGTCCCTGGGTTCTGTCATCGTGCTTATTCTCTGGGTGTATTTCTCCAGTATGATCATCTTTTTAGGCGCCGAATTTGCGGCCGTACTTCAGTTGAGCCGGAGTGCAAACGGAGCCTGAACATTTTCCGTTTGATGGAGCCATTTTAAGAAGATCTGATCTCCAGAGGTGATGGTTTTCGCACTGCATGTTTGAACACAGGAGCGCGCGCGTTCCAAATTTGTATTCGCCAGAAGTACCCCTTTCCTTCTAAAGGAGTCAGCTTTGGCAAGTGAGCAACCTTCATTAAAGGAACGTCTCGCTCCGCTCAGCGATGATATCCATTTGTTGGGAGACATGCTGGGGCAGGTCATTCGAGAACAAGAAGGGCAGGCTGCTTTTCAGCTTGAGGAGCGCGTGCGAAAAGCCGCCATCGCCCGCCGTCGCGGCGAAGATGCCGAGCAGGAGATCATCGAAGCGATCGAGGACTCAAGCCTCGAACAGAAACGCATCCTGACCAAAGCTTTCAGCAATTATTTCCAACTGGTGAATATCGCCGAGGATCAGCAGCGTGTCCGTGTGCTCCGCGAGCGAGAGCGCCAGGGTCAGCTGGGCGAATCTATCGATGCCGCCTTGGCTCTGCTGCGCCAGGAGGGGTGGCAAGGTTCAGAAATCCTGGACCTCCTGGATAAGTTGGAGATCGACCTGGTGCTGACCGCCCACCCAACCGAGGCGAAGCGGCAGGATTTCCTCTTCAAGCTCCATGAGCTATCCCGCTACATCGATGATCGAGACCGCCACAGCCTATCTCCCAGGGAGCAGGATCGCATCCGCCTGGGGATCCTGGCGGGCATAGAAGAGATGTGGCAGACAAGCGTTACGCGAGCTCAGCAGCCGAGTGTGATGGATGAGGTTGAGTTCGGCCTCTACTTCATGGCCACGGTCGTCATGAAAACTGTCATAAAGCTGCACCGGGAGTTGATACGGCAGTTGGAAATCCACTTTGGTGAGCGGCCTCGCGAGCTTCCCAATTTCATCCACTTCAGCTCCTGGATCGGCGGCGATCGAGATGGCCATCCTTTTGTGACGGCGGAGGTTACCCAAGAGACCGTTGCGCGGATGCGGGCGGCAGCCCGGGAGGTTTACCAGCAAGAGGTTCGGCGCTTACGAGATCGTTTGACGCAAACGCTGGATGAAGTTCAACCTTCTAAAGAGCTGTTGGCTGCTTTGCAGGGCAGTGCCGATTTGGCGGAGGAATATCCAAGGCAGCCGTACCGCCAAATGATGAATCTTATCTACCGTAAGTTGGAGGATCAGGATTACTCGGAGGCGGAGGACTTGCTCGGGGACCTTCGGCTCGTGGAATCAAGTCTGTTGGAGCATGAGGGGATTCACGCCTCCAATGACAGCTTGTGGGACCTAATTCAAATGGTCCGGATTTTCGGCATGCATTTGATGCCCCTGGATTACCG
>JBKHKF010000260.1:0-4306 GCA_046537745.1 Anaerolineales bacterium
GCTGAACGGTTTCAACAATGTGATGGATCAATACCCCAACGTTGAAATCGTCGGCGAACCCTGCGCCGCTGACTGGAACCGCGAAAAGGGCATCGCCTGCACGGAGGACATCCTGACGGCAAACCCGGAGGGCTTGGACTTCATCTGGGCGGCCTCCAATGAGATGGGGCTCGGTGCGATGCTGGCCTCTGAGTCGGCGGAACGCCTGGAGCTGGCCACGGAAGGCCCTGTGCTTGGCGATGAGAATGTCGCAATCTTCACCAACGACGTGACGCCTGAGTCTGTCAACCGAATCCGCGAAGGCAAGATTGTGGCTGAGACCAATCACGGCTTCGCTGACTGGGGTTGGTACGGCACCCAGTTCTCCGTAATGGAGGCCTGCGGACAGGATGCTCCCGAAACGTTCGACATCCGACCCCGCATCGCTTACATGGACAACGCTGACCTGTTCTACCCAGACCCGGCGCTGCCGGAAATCGATTGGGAGGGCATGAAAGCCGATTGCCAGTAAACACGGCTGAGGAATGAACTGCGGGCCGGGGAATCCACGTGGGTTCCCCGGCCTGCCCGAATCTATGGCTCGTAGGAGAAAGGAATAAGCCATGCGATTTGAGAACCGTGTAGTCATGGTTACCGGCGCCTCGGTAGGGATCGGAAAAGCATCAGCACTTGCCTTCGCCAGGGAGGGCGCCAAGGTCGCCATTGTTGATGTCGACGAAAAGCAGGGGAAAGTCAGCGCCGACGAGGTCGATAATCAAGCCGGACAAGGACTGCTTATCCATGCCGATGTGTCCAAAGAGGAGGATGTTCGACGGTCGATGGCTGACATCCATGAGCGTTGGGGAGATCTGGACGTGCTGGTCAATAACGCCGGGATATACCGTCAAGGGATGGCCGATGATACGCCCACGGAGGAATGGTTACAGGTGCTTGGCGTCAACTTGACGGGGCCTTTTCTATGCACGAAGCATGCAATCCCCTCGATGGTCCGGAAGGGCGGCGGTGTCATTGTTAACGTGGCCTCGGAAGCAGGACTTGTTGGGATTGGCAACCAGGTGGCATACAATGTCTCCAAGGGCGGTGTTATCGCCTTAACCCGGAGCTGCGCCGTTGATCTGGCAGAGCGCGGAATCCGCGTCAATGCGGTTTGCCCGGGTACTACCCAGACACCGCTGGTTGAAGAGGCTGTCAACCGGGCGGAGGATCCAGAGGCGGCCCGTCGTGGGCTTGAAGAGATCCGCCCACTGAACCGACTGGGAGACCCCTCGGAAATTGCTTCTGCCATCCTTTACCTGGCCAGCGACGATGCAGCTTATGCCACTGGATCAATATTCAGCATGGATGGCGGCTATACAGCCCAATGAACCGCCGGATTGGGAGTTGGGACAATGCCCTCTGAAACCCTGATTCTGCTTATGGAGAAGATCAATAAGAGGTACCCAGGTGTGCACGCCCTGGAGGATGTCGACTTTGATCTTCGTCCGGGCGAAGTCCATGTTCTTCTTGGTGAGAACGGTGCCGGCAAATCGACGTTGGTGAAAATTCTAAGCGGATCGGTGGAGCGTGACTCGGGGCGCATTTTTATCCAAGGGGAAGAAATTGGACGCATCAATCCCGAGCGCTCGCAAGAACTCGGCGTGGGGATGGTCTACCAGGAACTGAGCCTGGTCCCCAGTCTTAGTGTGGCAGAGAACATCTATCTGGGACATCTTCCCCAGGACAGATTAGGAAGGGTTGATTGGGGTGCCACATTCGAGGGCGCCCGGAGGCACCTAGCAAAGCTGGGAGTCTACATCAACCCTGCTACGCTGGTCCGGGATCTCGACGTCGCTGAACAACAGTTGGTCGAAATTGCCCGAATCCTGGCCTACGACCCCCAAATTCTGCTACTTGATGAACCGACCTCTGCGCTCTCTGATGAAGAGCGCGAGCAGCTGTTTACCATCATTCGCGGCATGCGCGATCAGGGCGTCTCAGTGGTCTACATCTCGCATCGGCTTTCCGAGGTGCCCCTCGTCGGTGACCGCGTAACCGTGCTGCGTGACGGCCGCCGGATTGGCACCATGCCGGTGGAGGAGGCCGATAAGGACACTCTGGTAGAGATGCTTGTTGGCCGTGAGCTGGAGGAGCAGTATCCAAAGGTGGACTCGCCCATGGGGGAGCTGATCTTGCGTGCAGAGGATCTCACCTTAGGGGATACGCTCCACGGAATTTCCTTTGAACTGCATGAAGGTGAGATCCTGGGCATTTTCGGGCTGATGGGTGCAGGGCAGCCCCAACTGGCGCGGGCAATCTTCGGTCTGGAACCCAAATCCTCCGGCGATCTCTACATAGATGGAGAAAAAATACAAATTGACAGTCCAGGTGATGCAATCCGCTATGGATTGGGGTATCTGACCCGCGATCGACGACATAGTCTGGTGCCCCGGCTCTCGGTGACAAACAATATCTCGCTGGCCGAGTTGAGTCAGGCCCCTCTGCTCAGCGCGCTGCGGCTGTCCTCTGAGCGAGCAACCGCCGATCGATTTGTGCACGAGCTGCGCATTCAAACTCCCTCGCTGGACCAAGAAGTGATGAATTTGAGTGGAGGCAACCAGCAAAAGGTTGTGTTGGCCCGCTGGCTGGCGAGCGAGTCTCGGATACTGATTTTCGACGAGCCGACCCGCGGGATTGATGTTGGGGCTAAGGCTGAAGTCTTCAGCCTGATGGAAGCTCTGATTGAGGAAGGTGTCGGCATCATCATGATCTCCTCGGAGATGTCGGAGATCCTTGCCATGGCTGACAGGATCCTGGTCATGCGGGCCGGGCAGTTCAACGCCGAATTTCAACAAGAGAATGCCACGCAGGAGAAGCTACTGCGGGCTGCAAACTGAGGAAGAGGAGTGATATGACGGAGAACACATCTCCCAAGTCAAAGGAGCCAAACGGGGAGCCAGCAGCTAGGCAAGAGCGAGACGCGTTGCAGCGCGCAGGTCGAATCCTCCTGATGCGGGGTGGTCCGTTCGTCGCCCTTGGATTGCTGGTGGCCTACATGTCGATCGCCTCGCCGAACTTCCTGACGGTGGGGAATCTTGCGAACATCGGCCGTCAGAGCGCGATCACGGGGATCCTGGCCGTAGGGCAGACTGCGGTTATCCTATCCGCTGGTATTGACCTCTCCGTAGGCGCCATGGCCGCATTAGCCGCCTCAGCCTCCGCGGTCATGATGACCTCACAGTTTGCGTTTCTCGGCACGACGATTGGTCCGTTGCCGTTCACACTTGGCCTCCCACTAGCTCTATTGGTTGGAATGCTGGCCGGTGCCTTCAATGGTTTTGTGATTTCAAAGGGGAGAATTCCAGATTTCATCGCCACCCTGGGCACCTTTGAAGCCTTCCGTGGACTTGCGCTTCTGATTACACAGGGGTTGCCGGTCCCTTCTCACTTGACGGCAACGGAACTGCGGGGCCAGCTGCCGGATCCGATGCTCTGGATGGGAGGCGGAAAAGTCTTTGGTGTGCCGGTTCCCGCCCTAATTGGAGTAGGGACGGTTGTGCTCGGCTGGCTGCTGCTGCGCTACACGGTACTGGGCCGAGCCACCTATGCCGTCGGCGGCAACCGGGAGGCAGCCCGGGTCTCCGGGATTAACATCGACCGTACAAAGATCGCGGTCTACACTTTTTCCGGGCTGATGGCCGGTTTGGGCGGTTTCGTGCTGGCCGGTCGTCTGAATTCGGCGAATGCACTGATGGCCAGTGGCCAAGAGCTGACCTCGATCGCGGCCGTCGTCATTGGCGGCACAAATCTTTTCGGTGGTGAAGGGGGCGTCTTCGGAACACTGATCGGCGCGCTGGTGATCGGTGTTTTGGCCAACGGCCTGAACCTGTTGAATGTAAGCGAGTTCTGGCAACGAGTGTTCCAGGGCGGCGTTGTCATCGTTGTCGTAATTTTTGATCAATGGAGGCGCCGCCGCTTCCGCGGGTGACCAAGGAGGTGCAGCATGCGCTACGGCATCAGCAATTGGATCTACGGTGACGAATCTCTTCCGGACACCTTCGCTCGGTTGGAGCGGCTTGGTTATGAAGCTATCGAGCTGGTGGGTGAGCCAGATCAATATTCTGTGGATGAAATTAATCAACTCTCAACCGAAAGCGGGGTTGCTGTAACCTCGGTGCTCGGCTGGTGCATCGCGGGCATTCCAGGGCGTGATTTGGCCAATCCCGACGAAGGGGAGCGAACGGCGGCGATCCGCTATGGTAAGGCGTGCATCGACCTCGCCGCTGAGGTCGGTGCTTCCTATCTGGTCGTCATCCCAGCGCCCGCAGGC
>JBKHKF010000261.1:0-4292 GCA_046537745.1 Anaerolineales bacterium
AAATGACGGTGAAACAGTCGGATACAGGCAGGTTTTGCCAGTCTCGATGATGATAATTCGAGGTGCACTGCAGCAGGTGAAGGCCGCGGGCGGGTTCGTACTCAAAGGGATATAGGACCGGGAACAAATTTTTGTTGATGAAGGTAAAGCCCTCGCTCAATTCGGCGACGTCGATGACACCGGTGGTGTCGCCGGCGCAAATGGGGCAGTCCTCCCGATCTTTTGTTTTCGATGGCTCAGGTTTTTCCACATCATGGGGCCGCCGCGCCCGGACCGGATTGAACAGCACCCGGTCCTCAGTGCGCGGATCCACCGCAAACATTCCATTGGGCAGCTTGTCCTGCAACCGATCGTCCTGACGGAAGAAGCGCAGGAGTTCCTCAATTTTTGTTTCAGCCAGGTCTTCAGCCTGGATCAAGTTCTCAAGGTAGGGTTTGGTTAAATGCTGATTCATAGAAGCCTTTGCTTTACCTTCTACGGGTGGTGGTCGCCTGATCCTTGGCGATTCTGCATCTGGTTAATTTTCTCATAAACGGCGATGCTGGCCGGGGAGCCGCCGAAGCAAGTGCGGAAGTTGCAGCATTGGGCAGCCCACTCGTTTCATCCGTGGAGATGGAGGCCGCCGGCCTTTCACCAATGGCTATTCGTTGGAGGCTGCGCTTTGGAACCTGCATTGCCTGTCTACCTCCACCATGCTCTTACCTCCTGCCGCTGGCGGCAGGCGCCGAAGTTCCCTTCAGGTTTTCTCCCTGGTGGATCCATCTGAGAAGCCGGGGGCTCCTGCAGGAGCCCCCGGGCTTGAAGGCGTTCAGATTACCCCTTGACCGAGCCGGCCAACAGGCCGCGCACGAAGTAGCGCTGCAGTGAGAAGAACACGATCAGCGGCAGCACCATCGAGATGAAGGCGCCGGCGGTCAGCAGGTGCCAATCGCTGCCGAAGGTGCCCAACATACCCAGCAGGGCTTGTGTCAGCACTTCGACGCGTGGATCGGCGCCCAGGAAGACCAGGGCCACCAGCAGGTCATTCCAGACCCACAGGAACTGGAAGATGGCGAAGGAAGCCAGGGCCGGCAGTGACAGCGGGAGAATTAACCGGGTAAAGATGGTGAAGTGGGAAGCGCCATCAATGAAGGCCGATTCAAGGATATCCCGCGGCAGGGTGCTGATGTAGTTGTACAAAAGGTAGGTTGCCAGCGGGAGACCGAATCCAGTGTGGGCCAACCACACTCCTAAGTAGGTGCCGTTCAGGTCCAGCCTGATGTAATCCTTCAGGATTGGGATCAAGGATATTTGGAGCGGTACCACCAGCAGGGCCACGACAACGATGAACAATATGCCGCGCCCCGGAAAGCGAATCCAGGCGAAACCATAGGCGGCGAAGGCCGCGATCAAAATTGGGATGATCGTCGCCGGCACCGTCACGGTGATGCTGTTGAGCAGCGCGTCAAAGAGCTGAATTTGTTGGCTGGCACCGGGCTCAAGCCCCATCACGGTTTTATAGTTGCTGAGGGTCAGGTCGGCGGCAGTCGGGTTTGCCAGAATTTCCCACCAGCCGCTGCGCAGCACGTCGGCTTCAGGCCGGAAGGAGCTGACCAGAAGACCGATGGTGGGGACGCTCCAAATTAGGGCCAGGATGATCAGTGTGCCATAGACGAATATTTTGCCCAGCAGGGAACTGCGTCGGCTTTGCATTAGAAGGCCTCCGTCTGTTCTGAGAACTGGCGCAGGTTGTAATACATCACCGGAATGACGGCGAGCAGGAGCACAACCGCGATGGCGGCACCGCGACCGAAGTGGAAGGCGCGGAACATCTGTCGATACTGTTCATTGGCAATCACTTGCGTGCCAAAGTTGCCTCCTGTCATCGCTTGCACGATATCGAAGATTTTCAGTGTGAAGATGACGATGGTAGTGCCGACGGTGACGATGGTCCCTTGGATATAGGGGATGGTGATTTTGAAGAACAACTGGAATTCATCAGCGCCGTCAATCCGGGCCGCCTCCAGCAGTTCGTGGGGAATACCCTTGATGGCCGCCGACAGGATCACCATGGCATAGCCGGTCTGCAGCCAGATCAGGATCGCGATCAGGAGCAAGTTGTTCCAGGGACGCAGCGAGATCCAGGCGACCGGATCACCCCCCAGCCCGGTGACGATGGCGTTCAGCAAGCCAATTTGAGGGGATCCCGCCGGCGCGAAGGCGTAGATGAAGCGCCAAATAACAGAGGCGCCCACCATGGAGATGGCCATCGGTAGAAAGATCAGCGACTTGATCACGTTTTCGAAGCGTGGGTGGGTACGGTCCGCCAAGACTGCCACCAGAAGGCCAAAGACCACGCTCATGCCCGTGCCAATCACCAACCACAATAGATTGTTGCGGAAGGATTCAAGCATGGCCGGGCTGGTAAAGGCGTATACGTAGTTATCCAGTCCCACATATTCCGTTTGAGAGGCGTTGAGGAGACTGCTGTAAACGCTACGCAAGGCCGGGATGAACAGATACCAGGCCAGGATGGCCGTGGCCGGACCGACAAAAACAAATGGCGTTAGCCGGGTTTTCCAGCGGGCAGGCAGCTGCTCGATAAAGGCGTTGGCCAGCAGGAATAGGACAGCCACACCGCCAACGCCCCAGATGATGGCGACAAGTGCGATCACCCATTGGGGTGCGTTGCTGTCGCGCAGAAAGATAAAAATCCGCCACAGCACGACGAAAGTGATGGCGGGAACAAAGAGTGCGATAAGCAGTCGGCCAACACCCGCAGCCAGCAGGTCGAGGAGATAGGTAAGCCGTCCGCCCTTTTGATTATCAGAAGACTGGGATGAATCCATGAGGCTCCTCCTTCATGGTCTCAGATTGGTGGGGGCAGGCTTTTGCCTGCCCCCACCATATTTTGCCCAAGCGCTGGCTTAACGCTCCAGCTGCTCGGGTCTAGCGGTCAGATTACTCAGGCAGGGTCTCGTCGATATCGCCGAGAACCGTGTCCAGCTCTGCTCCGGTAACCCAGTTGGTGATGCCCTCCCAGAAGGCCAGGTTGACCTCGGAGGCCATGTTGTCTGAGCCATCGAAGCGGGCCTGCTCGGCGCCAACGATGGCTTCAGCCATGTTCTGTTCGAGTTCGGTCGGGTACCAGGATATATCCTGGTTGACGTGTGGGAACAGTGAGCCACCCAACTCAGCCCAAGGTTGTACGGACTCGGGCGTTCCGAGGAACTCGATGAACCGCCGGACCTCAGGGCGGTCATTGCTCTGGAAGACGACGTACTGATCGCCGCCGACCTCAAGCGCAGGCGACAGCGAGGTGTCGATCGGCGGCATGGCGAAGACGCCGACGTTGGTGTCCAGATCGTCCTGCACGTCATCCGGGAAGAAGTTGGTCACAAAGCTGCCCTGCATGTGCAGCCAGCATTGTGGTTCTTCGCCCTCTGCTGCGAAGAGCAGTCCAGCGGGATCCTGGAAGTTGGTGGTTGCGATGTATTCGGTACCGCCGAACATCCAGTCTTCGTTGAACCAGACGTCCCCCAGAATCTCCCAGGCGTTGCTGACTTCGTCTGAACTGAAGGGCAGCTCATGGGATACCCAGGCGTCATAGACATCGACCGGCTGCGTGCGCAGCATGATGTTCTCGACCCAGTCGGTGCCCTTCCAGCCCGTGGCTGCGCCGGATTCAATGCCCTCGCATAAGGGCGCGCGAGAACCATCGGCGGCCATCTCATCTAAGAGGGCCAGCAGATCATCCCAGGTTTCGGGGACCTCCCAGCCAGCTTCATCCCAATCCGGTTTGTTGTACCAGAACCAACCCTTGGCGTTGACGCGATGGAACATGCCGTAGGGGGTTCCGTTCACCTGGGATAGGTCCTTCCAGGCTGGTTGATACTGTTCGTCGTAAATGGCGAGTGCCTCATCCCAAAGTGGGGTGAGGACGCCCTGCTCGGCGAAGCGGGCGACGGCGCCGGGCTGCGGGAAGGCCGCGATGTCGGGCGGATCGCCAGCTTCGACGCGGACGGTGATCAGCGTTTCGAATTCACCGGTGCCCGAGTAGATAACATCGATATCCGGATTTTGTTCTTCGAAAACAGAAATCACCGATTCAAAAGCCTCGGCCTCCGGGCCACGGAAGGGGCCCAGGATGAAGATGGAGCCGATGTCTTCCATTGGCTCCTCAGGGGGCGGCGTCGCCGTCACGACTCGCTCGACGGTCTCGCCCTCAACCATCTCGGTCACGACGACGGTTTCAACTGCACCGCCGCCACAAGCGACCAAGACCAGGCTGAGGAGGATCATCAGGCTTAGGC
>JBKHKF010000262.1:0-4288 GCA_046537745.1 Anaerolineales bacterium
GCTGCGCACCTTCAGCACCGGCTCATACAAAAAGCCGCGGCAGTTCACCTGGGCCACTGGCATCATCCTGTTGGGCATTACCTTATTCCTGTCCTTCAGCGGCTATCTGCTCCCCTGGGACCAGCTGAGCCTGTGGGCCGTGACCATCGGCGCGTCGATGGCGGAAGCGGCCCCTCCGGAGGTGGTCGGACAGACCTTGAACCTGCTGTTGCGAGGCGGGCCCGATATCGGCGCCAACGGCTTGCTGCGCTTCTACTTGCTGCACGTGGTCGCGCTGCCGCTGGCTGGTCTGGTTATGCTGGGGGTTCACTATTACAAGGTCGTTATCCACGGACACAGCCTGCCGCCTTCGGCGGAGGAGGTGGGCGAGGACACGGCCCGCAAGGTGCCGCGCGATGATCGAGAATACTTCCTGCCGACCATCGCTACTCGAGAGCTCTTTTATGTGGCGGGCCTGACGCTGCTGCTTGTCGTGGTGGCGGCCTACTTCTACAACGCGCCGCTTGAGCCGCATGCTAATCCGCAGGTCACACCGCTGCACACCACTGCGCCCTGGTATTTCCTTTGGCTCCAGGGGATGCTGAAACTGGGCGACAAGGTGATCTGGGGCGTTATCGTGCCGACGATCATCGTGGGCGTGCTGATCACCTTCCCTTATGTCGAGGTGGGCCCAAGCCGGCGCTACGGCGATCGGCGTATTGGCCTATCCGGCGCAGCGGTAAGTGTATTTCTGATCGCTGTGCTTTCCTATATGGGGTCGCCGTGGTACGCGGTACAGTCCTCGGCCGATATCGAGGTGTTGGCCGAGCTGCTGCCGCAAACCCACCCGGGGCCGGTTCGAGTAGCTGAGTGGGATGAACTGGATCTTGGCACCTATGAGGCGGGGGATTGGCGAGCGGCACCGACGCCAGCGCTGGAGCAGGTGCTGCATTTCTTTGACGAGGCGCTGGCCGAACACGAAGATGAACTCCAGGATGCCGAGGGCGTCCTGGTCATCGAGGACTGGCAGCCTGGCTTGAAGAAGCTCACCTTCCGGATCGTGTGGACATCACAAGAAACCGGGGAAGAGCGGGAATCGAGCCAGACAACCTATCTGCACCAGGAAAGCGATCATGAGATCACGGCTCGGTTTGGAGGCTAGCGCACCATGAAGGGATATATCGCATTAGGTACGGGGGCGCTGCTGGTGGTCTCGGTCGTCCTGGGCGTGATTGCGCTCAACGAACCAGCCCGCATGGAGGACTTTGCTGCGGCCTTTGAAGCCCGCCAGGTCGAGAACGGCGCCATGCTGTACGAGAATAACTGCCGATCCTGCCACGGCCCGCAGGGCCGGGGGATTGAAGGTGTTGCACCAGCGCTGAATTCGGCCGACCTTTTCAACGGCACCCGCCTGGAGAACCTCGGTGTTACTGGAACCGTCGAGGATTATGTCCAGGGAGTCATTGCCGCCGGTCGACCTGTTCCAAGTCAAGGGACGAACTATCCACAGCGGATGCCCACTTGGTCCGATGAATACGGTGGACCGCTTAAGGATTATCAGATCAACGAGCTTGTCGCCTTTGTCATGAACTGGGAGGAAGAAGCGCTGGAAGGACCCCAGCCGACTCCGGTCCCTGAGGGCGAGACGGTCGGTACGGATATCACGGTTGATTTACCCGAGGGCGATGCTGATAACGGCGAGCAGCTAGCCGCCAGCGGTCTGGGCTGTGCCGGCTGTCATATTCAATCCACGGCCGGCCCGGCCTGGGAAAGCGGCCCCGATGCGCCAGGGATCGGCGCCCGCGCCGCGGACCGCATCGAACAAGACAACTACACCGGTGAAGCTGAGACGGCTCAACAATACTTGATCGAAGCGATTGTTCGCACAGATGCGCATATCGTCGAAGGCTTTGAACAGGGCGTTATGCCGGCTGATTACGGCAGCCGTCTCACCCCGCAGGAATTGGCGGATTTGGTGGCCTATCTGAATACGTTCGAGTAATAGAGAATCCAAGCTGGAGCCTGGAGCTTCCTATGACTGACAGCTCTCCGGCTCCGGACAGTACAAGTGTAGTCTCGTAGCAGGTGGTGGTGTCGCGACCGGTTACCTTTCCGGACACCCAAGGCGCGTTCACTCGGGAGGAGCATACATGCGGATCTGGCGAAGCGGAATCGTTGCGCTGGTCATCATGCTGTCGATGGCGTTGTTCGCTGGAGCTCAAGCGCAGGAGGGCGGAGACCCTGAGCGCGGCGGCGAGCTCTATGTGGAGAACTGCCTTGTTTGTCATGGGTCGGAGGGCCAGGGCAGGGTCGGCGCTTCGCTTCAGAATTTCCCCGGGATAGACGTCAATGCTGCGCTGCACCAAGCCACCGCTCAAGGTGTTGATGGCACGGTCATGCCGGCCTGGAGTGAGGACAATGGGGGGCCGCTCACAGAACAGCAGATTAGCGATATCGTCGCATACATCGAGGCCTCCTTTGCCGGCAGCGATCCCATCGCTCCAGCCCCGACCTACCAGCCACCTGACATTGAACCGCTGCCCGAAATCGACGGCGATCCGTCACAAGGCGCAGTTGTTTATCAAGAGAACTGTGAGATGTGCCATGGTGAGCAGGGGCGCGGGCGCTTTGGTGCCCCGCTGGCGAAATCCTGGCCGGGGGTGCAGGCCGAGGTTTACGTGGCGCAGGTGACATCCGACGGGATCAGAGGTTCCACCATGCCGGCCTGGTCTCAGGCAGAGGGTGGACCGCTCACGCAGGACCAAATTGAAAACGTCACAGCCTACGTCTTGAGCCTTGAGGCCGGATCGCCAATCTCCACACCTGAGGCGCCGGCTGAAGGGCCTCTTTCAGCCACCGCGAGTCTGGTTTTATTTGGTTTTCTAGTGGTGATTGGCATCGCAATTCTGGTGCTCTACTACCGTCGCGCCTGAACGCCAGCCATGCGTCGAACGTCTCTCATCCTCCTACTTCTCCTGCTGTTCATCCTGCCGTTTTCCAGCGCCAGGGGCCAGCAGGATTTCACTTTGGAGCAGTTGACGGTATCTTTCTGGCCGGAATACGATCAGCGTGCGATGCTTGTCATTTACCAGGCACAGCTGCCAGAAAATACGTCCCTGCCAACCACAGTCCAGCTACCGCTCCCCGCAGGTGTCTCTTCACCCCATGCGGTCGCGAATACTTCGGACACAGGTTCACTTGTGAACGCGCAGTATCAGCTCGTGCCGGCGGAGTGGGGCCAGTTGATAGAAGTAACAGCAGAATCATCGACCGTTTGGGTGGAATATTATCGAGAGCTTGAAATCGAGGGGGAAACTCGATCCTTTGATTACCAATGGCCAGGAACAATAAGCGCAGCCGAGTTCGTGTTTGAAGTGCAGCAGCCGCCGGGAGCTGTGGATCTGACCATCATGCCGATCCCCAGCGGTCAACGGGTCGGCCCAGAGGGCCTGACATATCGGACCGGGAGCTTCGGATCAATTCAGTCCGGCGAAGAAGCTGAGCTGGAACTGAGCTACCGGAATCCTGGTGAGCAGCTGACAGTGGGGGCGCAGCCAGAAACCCCCTTGGATGCAGTTTCGACCACACCACCGGAATCAGCCAGTCAGGTGAACTGGCAAACGCCGGCATTGATTGCATTGGCGCTTGCGGGCCTCCTTGGAGTCGGCTTTTTTCTATGGCAGCGGAGGGAGAAGCCCGCCAAGCCGGCGAGATCACGCCGCCGTCAATCTACAGCTACGCCCACGCAGAGCAAATTCTGCCACCAATGCGGCCAACAAGTAAAACCTCAGGACAAGTTCTGCAGACACTGCGGCGCCGAACAAAGGCTTTCATAAGGCTCGCCGCTCAATCATTTCTTTAATACTCCAATCAACGCAACCTCTGGGGAATGCTGGCAGTTGGATCGAGGATAAATGTCACTCGGGCATTTTGTCCCAGCTGGTTTAGCCTAAAGGTACGCAGCGGCATACCGCCTGGCCCCGATCTGATGGGGCTGCCTTCATCCTTATCTCACAGCGCGGGCGGCCTGGCCGTCGTCTTTTGATGGAATAGCTTTTTCGAGGCGATCGTCTCGGGAGTACACGCTTGCCACCAGACAGCTTCTGCTGGATCTACTTCATTTATGGGTTGGCCTTCTACAGCATGGGCCTTGCCATTCTGCTGGAGATCAGCCGTGGCCCCAGCTCACACCTGCGCACTTCCCTTCGACCGCTGGCCGCCTTCGGCTTGCTGCATGGGCTGCATGAATGGTTGGAGATGTTTGGTGCGGTGGGACGGTTGCCTCTCCAAGAAGAGATCGGCATTGGGT
>JBKHKF010000011.1:0-17250 GCA_046537745.1 Anaerolineales bacterium
GGAGGATTCTTTCCTCGGTGACTTCGTCGAGGACGAGGAATCACCAGCACCGCCAGAGGTGGCCACTGAGCATTTGCTCAAGCAGCATATGACTGAAATTCTGGATAAGCTGCCGCCGCGAGAAGCTCGCATCCTCCAGTTGCGGTATGGGCTGGGTGATGGCGAGAGCTACACGCTGGAGGAGGTCGGCAAGAAGATGGGCGTTACGCGTGAGCGCGTGCGCCAGATCGAGGCCCAGGCGCTTCGCCGCCTGCGCCATCCGAGCCTCCGACACAAGCTGGCGGACTACTTGAGCTGAGCTTGAGGCTGTCTAAACTGAAATAAGGCCGCTCCGCAATTTGCGGAGCGGTTTTTTTCATTATGTACGCTGGTTGTCCTTTGAGTGGTCTGAGGCAATAGCTATGATCCTTGGAAAGTGCCGGGGACTTTTTCCCGTCACCTGGGATTTCCTTATGGGCAGGCGTTGGCGACGTGCTCCTCGAAGGTCTTGGCGAAACGGTGGCTGCCGGAGCCATCACAGGCCGCCCGGAAGTAGAGGAAATCCGTGGATTCCGGGAAAGCGACGGCGCGGAGCGAATCCAGCCCCGGATTCGCGATCGGGGTGGGGGGTAAGCCAGGGATCAGATAGGTGTTGTAGGGTGAGTTCATTTCCAGGTCCGCATTGGTAAGTCCGCGTTTCCACCAGGAGCCATCGGGCATTTGGCCCAGGGCGTACTGAACCGTGGGGTCCGCCTCGAGCTTCATGCCGAGCGCCAGTCGATTTAGGAACACCGAAGCGATGCGTGGCCGCTCCTCGGCGACAGCGGCTTCCCGCTCGACGATGGATGCCAGGGTGACAGCTTCGTATAGGCTCAATCCCTGTGCTTCAAATCCATTGCGGAGGTCCCTCGCCACGCGGCGTTCGAAGTTGTCCAGCATCATCGTCGCCAACTCAACGCCTGTTGTCTCGGGTCGCAATTGGTACGTGTCAGGAAAGAGGAACCCTTCCAGACCGCCGTCTGCGGGAAGCTCCGATGAGAAGCTATAGCCATCGGGGCGGCCATCACTGGCTTGGCTGAACTCCGCGGCCAGTTCAGAGCTAACTTGTTGATCAAGCGCCTGGACGATTTGGGCGCTCCGCCAACCTTCCGGGACCGTGAATAAGTTCTCTCTTGGCGTGGCACTTTGGAGCTCCTGGGCGATCTGCCGGAGGTTCATATCTCCTTGGAGCAAGTAAGCACCCGCTTCGACGCCCCGGTCTAAGCCTCGATAGCGCAGGTAGCTAACCAACAGTTGGGGATCCTTGAGCAGGCCGCCTTGCTGGAGCTGCGCCGCCACCTCTCGCGCCGTTGCGCCCTCTGGGACCACTATTTCCACTTCGTCCACGGTGGGGTTCACCGGCGAAGTTAGCTCACCTTGGTGCAGCGCAAGATAGCCGGATAGATAGGCCAGCTCATGCGGACGCAGATCCGGGGCAGGTCGGCCGAGCTTGCCGAGCATGTCTGGAACATAACCTGCCAGCAGGCCGACCGCAGCCGCACCAAGACACATGCCTCCAATGACAAATAGCAGCAACGAGCGCCGGATCCATTTACGTTTGCGCATCTAGATAGTCCTGAAGCAAATATGCGGCGGCCCTGGCATCCAATAGCTCATCCTGGCCATGGGTTTCCAGGGCTTGCATCGTCGTCCCAGATTCGTCCCAGGTCTTTACGGGCAGCTTGGTCTCTTCCCGCAGCGCTTCGACAAGTCTCAGGGATTTCCGAGCCTGCGGCCCCACGTTCCCCTCCTGATCCAGCGGGAGGCCGATAACGATAGCAGAGGCTTCCTGGCTCTCCGCCACCAGGGCGATCCGCCGAGCGTCCTCCTCACGACTGCTGTGCTCAATCACCATTAGTGGTCTCGCCAATAATCCAGTTGGATCGGAAACTGCGAGACCGATACGAGCGTCGCCAGGGTCAACAGCCAGGATCCTGCCCAAAATCCTTACTCCATCATCCAGGGGTAGGTCAGGTCGATTCGGCTCGGGATCCAGGGATAGTAAGGGAACCATTCCGGATCCAGCTCAATCCGGCTGATCTGCACACCGAGCGTCTGCTCAACCGCCGTCCATGGCTCCCCGGCCGGCAACCCGGCGATGGCGCGACGCAAATCCTGACTGGGGGGAGCCTGAAACTCCTGCCATGTCATTTCCGCCCGAATGCCTAGTCGTTCACCATCGAACTCGGTTGCGCGCTCGAGGATCCGCAGGCTGCCGGGAACCACACGCCATCCCGGATCGCTCGCCGGTATTTCGCGCCGGGCTGCGGTTTGCAGCTTATCAATTCGGTAGGAGAGCCCCCGGATGTCAGCCTCCATGGTAAGGCCTAAACTGGCGGCTGCCTGACCGGCTTCGGCATCGTATTGAAGTTCAAGGATCTCGCCCATGCTCACGCTCTCGGGGACCAGTTCCTCGTCCGGGGGAGTCAATTCATTGAGTCGGCTTTGCGCAAGCTGGAGCAGATCGGCTTCAACTTGCTCGCGAAGGCGCCGTTGATCCCGCTCTGTCACTGTTGGTTGGCTGCGGTTGGTCCCGCCGCTGAACCCGGTTGTGTTGGAGACCTGGAGTTGGAGGCCGAGCGGCCCATCCACGGCGTCCACCTCACCGGCAGCCACGTTGCCCGTTGGTCCTGGTTCCGCAGCCTGGGCAGGAACTATTACCTGATCTCCCCTGCCGCCCTCAACTTGAGCGGCTTCCGTGGTAACGAAACGGACTCCATCCAAACCCGAAGCCCTTACGCTTGTTCCGGCCGGAATGGCTACCGGCTCCTCCGTCAGGTTCGTGAACTGTAAGCTGCCGCTTGCTCTTTCATCCGGCACCCTTGTGGATCCTGCTGTTTCCACTCGACCCGAGACGGAGAGAGTGGTGCTCCGCTGGTTAGCTGGAATGGAAAGAGGCGACGCGTTGGCAGGCCGGTCCTCCGGGGCGAGCCAAACGGTTATTGTGAATTCTCGGTCCGTGGTGTCAGGCTCGAGAATGACCGCCGCCGAAGGTATAAGTGCGGCCGCCAGAGCAAGCAGGGATAGAATCCCCACCCCAAAAATCACTGCGCGAGTCCACCCGGGCAAAGGCGATCCGTCTCTGCCTGGATCCACCATCTGCCGCCTCTTCGTTAGCAGCTCCCGCTTGCCGGATGCATTGGGGCGAAGCGGAAAGGCGATGCCCTCCGGCGTGGGCCATGCTTTGTTGGTTGCAGCCTCGGTTGAGGCGAAGAGCGGAAGCTCCACCTGGCGAGCCGCGTCCACCACCTCAGGATCATGGCTGACCAGGGCAAGCTGATAGCCCATATCTCGTGCCTGGCGCTTTATGAGCGTGAGATCGAGTCGGCTCCTGAGCGGGTTCCCTCGGCGTGGCCAAACCAGCAGCACTTTATCCGCATTGACCCGATTCAGCTTGTCCCGAACGGAGGCCTGATCGTCGGAGGGGTCCAGCTCAAGGATCTGTAGTTTCACAGTAAATTCTTCAAATTAAGGAAGGATCAGCCAAGGTTTTCTTTAACCCACACGGGCACCCGGGATAGCGCCTCAGGAATCTGATCGGGGTCCTTGCCGCCCGCCTGAGCCATCGTGGGGCGTCCGCCGCCACCGCCGCCCACAGCTTCAGCCACATGTTGTATCAGCTTGCCCGCGTGGAGTCCCCGTTCGACCAAATCCTCTGTCAGCGCCGAAACCAAGACGGGCTGGCCATTCGGGGCTGAAGCCAGCACGATCACGCCGGATCCACGCTCGTTGCGGAATCGATCGGTCAATTCCCGCAGCACTTTGACGGGCAGATCGGGAAGCTCAGCTGTGATCACTGGGACGCCGGCCACCTGCTGTTCTGGCAAGCTATCAAATTGCGCATGGGCGAGCTGGGCCTGAGCATGTTCCAGTTGTTCTCGCAGGCCTTCTTTTTCAGCCAGTAAACCCTGCACTCGCTCTGGGATCGAGGCAGGTGCTACCCCCAGCTCATCGGCAACCTGCTGCTGTTGCCGCCTTAGCGACTGGATGTGGTTCAGCGCGGCTGGGCCGGTCAGAGCTTCGATCCGGCGAATGCCGGCGGCTGCGCTGCTTTCGGAGCGAATCAGGAACGGCCCGATCACGCCTGTTTCGGGGACATGTGTGCCGCCGCAAAGCTCGTAGGATATGGGATGGTCCTGGCCGATGGTAACGGTGCGCACCTCTTCGCCGTAGGTTTCACCAAAGAGCGCACTGGCGCCGGCCTTGATGGCCTCCTCTTTTGGTTGATGGCGGAACTCAAGCTCCAGGTTGGCCAGGATGGCATCGTTGACCCATTCCTCGATTTGCAGGATCTCCTCCGGGGTAACTGCCTCAGGGTGGGTGAAATCGAAGCGAAGCCGATCCGGTGCCACCAAGGACCCGGCCTGTTGGGTGTGATCCCCCAGGACCTGGCGCAAGCCGGCGTGGAGCAGGTGCGTGGCTGTATGGTTGCGCATGATGTTGCGGCGCCGGCTTTCATGGACCGCTGCCAGCACGCGGTCGGCTAGAGCCGGGGTTCCACGTATGACCCGTCCGCGGTGGATGATCAGCCCTTCCACCGGCTGATGAACATCCGTAACTTCCATTTCCCAGCGAGGTTCGGCGACGGACACAATTGTGCCGCTGTCGGCGACTTGGCCGCCGCTTTCCAGGTAGAAGGAAGTTTCCGGAAGGACCACCTCAATCTGGTCGCCCTCGGCGGCTTCCTTGATCTGTTTCTCCCCATGGACGATGGCCAGGATCTCGGTTTCTTGCTCCAGACTGCCATAAGGGTCGTACTCGACTCCAGACTCGGGCAGCTTGTCTTCCGAGATGAGTCTCTCGAGCAAAGACCGATAGAATTTGGTGTCGGGTCCCTGGGCATCTTCGCTATAGTCGGCCGTCGTGGATGCTTCCCGGTGGGTTTCCATAGCCGCGCGGAAGCCGGATTCATCAACGGCCAGACCCTGCTCACGGGCGATGTCCCGTGTGATTTCAAGCGGAAGGCCGTAGGTCGCATATAACTCGAAGGCGGTTTGGCCGCTGAGCTCACCCTCTCCAGATGCCTTCGTCGCTGCCAGCTCGCTCTGCAGATGCTGGACGCCTTGCTCGACGGTGCGGGCAAACCGTTTCTCTTCCTGGGTGATCGTGGTGAGAATGGCCTCGCGGTTGCGCCTGATCTCAGGATAGGTATCGCCGTATTCATCGATCACCGTCTCGGCCACGCCGGCCATGAAGGGGCCTTTGAAGCCGGCGTAGGTCCCAAAGCGACTGGCTCGGCGAATGATCATGCGGCAAACGTAGTTGCGCCCTGTGTTGCCGGGAACAACACCATCACCAATGAGGAAAGTGGCTGCACGTGCGTGATCCGCTATCACGCGGTAGGGCGTCAGAAGCTCGGCGCGCTGTTCGTCGGAATGTCCCGCCAGCGCTTGAATGCGGGCCAGGATGGGAGTGAACAGGTCGGTCTCGTAATTGGAATCGACGCCCTGCAGCACCGAGACAATGCGGGCGAAGCCCATGCCGGTGTCCACATGCTTCTTAGGCAGCGGCTCGAGCTTGTCCGGCCCCAGGCGGTTGTATTGGATGAAGACCAGGTTCCAGAGCTCAAGGTAACGCTGGCAGTCGCCGTTAATCCGGCACTCATGCCCTTCTTCCCCCTGACGATCACAGAATGCTCTCCCTTTGTCCAGGAAGATTTCGGTGTCGGGGCCACAGGGACCGGTGTCGGCCATCTCCCAGAAATTTTCATCGCGCCCGAAGAACTGTATGTGGCTCGGATCGAATCCGGGCTGTCGGCTCCAGATCTCAGCCGCCTCTTCATCCTTGGGTATTTGGCCGTGCTCGTCCTCGAAACATGTAGCGTAGATCCGATCCTTCGGCAGATCCCAGACACTCGTCAGCAGCTCCCAGGCCCAGCTGATGGCCTCTTCTTTGTAATAGTCCCCGAATGACCAGTTGCCGAGCATTTCGAAAAAAGTGTGATGGGTGTCATCCCGGCCTACATCGTCCAGGTCGTTATGCTTGCCGGAGACACGCATGCACTTCTGTGAATTCGCAACTCGTGAGTAAGGTCTGGTTCCGGTCCCCAGAAAGACATCCTTGAATTGCACCATTCCAGCGTTGGTGAACAGCAAGGTCTCATCTCCCCCCGGGACCAGCGAGGCTGAGGGGACGATAGTATGACCGCGGGCTTCGAAGAAATCCAGAAACGTTTGACGGATCCGATCGTTCGGCCACTGCAATCTTTCGCGCTGTTTTTCGCTGGAACTCATGCATCCTCCCTGTCGTAAGTGGTGATTATACGTCAGTGCCATGGGCCATTCAACTAGCGGCCCGGCGCAGCTATGCCGGCGTTATAATCGGGCACTATGGTTGATCAGCCGGCATTTTTGCAGGAATCCAGATCTGTTCAGGCGCTGTTGGGACGTCATAAGCCGGTGCAGTCCGGGCGCAAAGGCGAAGGTCTTGCCTGGTTGGCGGCCTTCGGCGCCGGACTGGGTGGGGCGCTGCTAGCCTGGAGAACCGGTGAATGGTCGGGCCTCGCGTTGGGCGCGCTGCTGCTCTTCACGAGCTTGGCGTTGATCATAACCTTCGGCAACTGGATGGAGCGGAACACCGCACTTGAAGTGGAGAGCGAAGGGATCCGCTATCGCAGCCCACTGCGCAAGGTTCGGCTGAGCTGGGATGAGATTACGGAGTTGGGCCTGTCAAAATCTAACGATGGTTGGCGAGTGGAAGTTGAGGGTGAATCGGGTAGATTTCATTACCAGACCGCCGGCAGTCTTCAGTTTGCTGGTTTTGAGGAGATGCCGCTGGGGATCCCCGAAGGTGGGGCCATCGCCGCACTGATCAAGCAGCGGAGCGGCTTGCACCAATGTGGGTCCAAGCGCGGCCAATGGGTATGCCACCGCGGATCCTCCTGACCCGCTATACTGGCTGGGGGCATCCCATCCATTCGACCGATTTCGGCAAGATGATGAATTTGGAGCGACCAAGATGAGCTCGATGAACATTGATGATCAGGTGAATATGCTGATGCAGGGCACCGAGTATGGCGATGAAGAACTCAAGGCTGCCATGGGCAAAGAGCTCCGGGCCAGGTTGGAGAAGGCGGAAGCACAAGGGCGCAAGCTCCGTGTGTACTGCGGCTTTGACCCGCGCACCTCGGACCTTCATCTCGGGCATATGGTACCAATCCGGAAGCTGCATCAGTTTCAGCAGCTTGGCCACGAAGTGATTTTCCTTGTTGGCCGCTACACATCCTTGATCGGTGATCCTTCGGACAAGGACAAGCTGCGTCCGCAGATCACGCTCGAGGAGGCGACGGCGAACGCCGAAACCTATGCCGAGCAAGCCTTCCATCTACTGGATCCCAGCAAAACTAGAATTGAATTCAATGACCAATGGCTGGCGGAGCTCACCTTCAAGCATCTTATCGATGCGGCCTCCAACTTCACCGTGCAGCAGTTTCTCAGCCGCGAGACTTTCCGCAAAAGGTTTGACGATGGTGATCCGATTTTTCTCCATGAGTTTTTCTATGCGCTGATGCAGGCGTACGACGCCTACCACCTGCAGACGGATGTTCAGGTAGGGGGGACCGATCAATTGTTCAACATCGTCACTGCTGCCCGCAAGCTGATGGAAGCCAAGGGCGCCGGGCCAAATGTTGCCATCATTCTCGGCATCCTTCCGGGCACCGACGGCGAGGTCAAGATGAGCAAGTCCCTGGGCAATCACATCCCGCTTATGGCCTCCGCGGAGGATATGTACGGAAAGGTGATGAGCGTGCCGGATAAAGCCATGGGCGATTATTTCAGACTGGCCACTCGTTGGGATCCGGACACCATTGCCGAGCTTGAGGAGGAACTGAAATCCGGCGAAGCCCATCCCCGGGATGTCAAGATGAGGCTGGCTCGTGAAATAACTTCCATCTATCACGGCGAGGAAGAAGCGGCGGAGGCGGAAGCTGCCTTTGAGCGCGTTTTTCAACAAGGCGAATCGCCTGAGGATATGGAAAGCTTCCAGCTCCGTCCCGAGCTGAGCCTGCTGGATTTGATGATGGAAGCGGACCTTGCGCCCAGCAAGAGCCAGGCCCGCCGGCTGATCGATCAGAACGCTGTTCGTCTCGATGGGGAAACGCTGGGTGATCCCTATCAGGTTCTCGAACTGGCGGAACCGGCCGTGCTCCAGGTGGGCAAGCGGCGCTTCCGGCAGCTGCTTCCTGCCAAGGAATAGTCCGGGATCATCCCCGGAGAGAAACCCATCCATATGGAAGGAGGGGTTTTTCGATTCTGTTGTGGCGTCTCTCCTAGCCCTTGATGACAGCCACCGGGCGGAGGCGGGCTACCTTGGCCGCGATACCGGCGTCGGACACCACCTCGACGACGGCATCGACGTCTTTATACGCGAGCGGCGCCTCTTCGGCCAATCCGGGCATGGAACCTGCACGAACCTGGATGCCGTTTTGTTGGAGCTCGTCGCGCAGATCCTCACCCCATACTTCTTTCTTTGCTTGTGTTCGGCTCATGGTCCGCCCGGCGCCGTGGCAGGTGGAGCCGAAGGATTGTGCCATGCTTCCCTCCGTCCCCATCAACACCCACGAAGCCGTTCCCATGCTGCCTGGCACCAGTACAGGTTGGCCTAGGGAGCGATACACCTCCGGCAAACCTTCGAAGCCAGGACCGAAAGCGCGGGTGGCACCTTTGCGGTGAACGCACACAGGAACCTCATCACCGTTCACCTGGTGGGTTTCCATTTTGCCCATGTTATGCGCGATGTCGTAGACGGGGTAAAGGTCGAAATCATCGACGCTACCGGCCAGCACCTCTTCGAAAGCGCTGCGAGCATGGTGAGCCAGAACCTGACGGTTGGCGAAGGCGAAGTTGGCAGCGCAAGCCATCGCCGATTGATATTCACGTCCTTCCGGTGAGGTGATTGGCGCGCACACTAATTCTCGATCCGGCAGCTCTATGCCATACCGATCCACGGCCGATTGGAAGCTCTTGACATACTCGGAGCAAATTTGATGGCCGAAACCGCGCGAGCCGGTGTGGATGAGCACAGTGAGCGATCCTTTGCGCAATCCCATTGCATCGGCTGCTTCTTCGTGGAAGATTTCATCCACAACCTCGACTTCAATGAAATGGTTACCGGCTCCCAGCGTGCCCAGTTGGGGTTTGCCCCGATCGCGGGCGCGTTTGCTGAGGACTGATGGATCTGCGCCTGGGATCGCCCCGGATTCTTCTGTGAACTCGACATCCTCTTGCCGACCATAGCCATTCTTGGCGGCCCAGGCCGAGCCATCGCGGCAAACCTGCTCCAAGTCGGCATTGCTCAGGGGAACAGTACCACTCTCGCCAACACCGCTTGGACAGCGGTGATAAAGCGAAGTAGCCAGGTCGGGAAGCCTAGATTTCACTTCTTCATAATCCAGCCTGGTGGAGAGCAGTCGGACCCCGCAGTTAATATCGTAGCCAATGGCGCCGGGGGAGATAATGCCCTCCTCGGCGTGGGAAGCCGCCACACCGCCGATGGGGAAACCATAACCCTGGTGCACGTCCGGCATGACGGCGACATGACTGACAAGCCCTGGCAAGCAGGCGGTGTTTACTGCCTGGGAGAATGATTTGTCATCCATCGCATGCTCAAGTATGTCTTCGCTGGCGAAAACCCTTACCGGGACCCGCATGTCCTCCCGATATGAAGTTGGAATCTCCCATACAAGGGGTGCAATCTGGTCGAAATCCTGCTTTCGAACCATATTTCTATCCTCTCTCGAATTCAAACATCAAAAACAATTTCGGTTTCGATGTTGCCGTCTTTTTCAATAATATCCATGTTGTGAAAGGTGACTGCTTTGATGTGCTTGTCCGGCCGTTTACTGGGGGCTGACTTTGCCGCCGCGGAAAGGTGCTTCTCCCCCACGCTCCGGAAGTCGAACTCCAAAAATGTGATGTGTTTGGTCTCATGAAGGAAAAGCAGCTCCTCGAGCCAGCTCACCATCAGTTCTTCAGGATCCTCGGCTTCAATATCGATGTCGAGCCAATTGCCTTGACCTTCCTCGGGCCTGGCGTTTAGCAGTTGCAGCATGCCCTTGGCTGCCTGCCTCAACAGCTCCTCCATATCCGATCCCCATACCCGGATCGACCAATCCGCCGTGTGGTCAACTTCCTCAAAGCCGCCTTTGTTCATAATTAAATTCAGTATAGGTGATGCCCATTTGTTTCTCATTATCGCTGGCGTATAATGCTCCTGTCATGCAAAAAGCTTCAGATGAGCTTCAGAAATTACTGCAGAATTGGCTGGAGCAGACATTATTGCCGGTGCTTCGCGAGGGCAGTCTGCTGGCACCTATTGCTGCGGAGCAAATGACGGATGAGATCAACCAGCTGGCCCGGACGGATGAGGCCGGACAGGTGTTCGCCCCCGACCAATTCACGATCACCATTCATCCTGATGCCACCGTCGGCTTGGGCTCATCTCTGGCGGATATTCACGATTCCCTATCCCAATCGCTGGAAGATATTCTTCGAGATACTGGATACCGATTTCGCCGTCGGCTGCATGTGACCCTGGCGACAGATCCAACCCTTGAGGTCGGCGCGGTCAAGGTGATCGCCTGGCACAGCAAGGATCCACTTAATGTGACCAAGGAGCTCAGCCCTAAGCAGCTGGGCGATCGAAGCGCCATGCCAGCCGACGCCTTCCTGATGGTGGAAGGCCGACGGCATTTTCCACTGGAGCGATCAGAGGTTCGGATTGGCCGGCTGCTTGAGAACGATTTGGTCCTCAAGGATCCGCATGTTTCCCGGCGGCACGCCCTGCTGCGGTTGGAGAAAGGTCAATACGTACTTTATGACTTGCGCTCCACCGCTGGGACGAAGGTGAACGGGAAAGCGGTGCTCTCGCAGGCGCTGTATCCCGGCGATGTGATCGAGGTCGCTAGCGTCGAGATGGTATACGGGGAAGGGGCTGAAATGCCACCCTCCAAATCTGCCTCCTATGCCCCTCCCTCGGAGGAAGTGGAGAAACAGGGCGACGTCACGCCGTTGGATCTCAAGAAATTTGATTTCCCAACCCGCTCCTTTGGCAAGACCGATGTTGAACCAGAGGAGAGCAACAACGAAGATAAATCCGAATAAGCCATCCGATAAGGCAACCGAGCGCCGCTGCCAGTCATACATGGCCTGCAGCCCGGCGGAAGCGTCTTATAATCCAGCACGATGAAATCCCCGCTAGATCGCCTGGAGCAAAGTCTCAGAAATATGGTGGAAGGCAGCCTGGCATCCCTGCTGGGCACGCGCCTCACGGCAGGTTCGGTGGCAACGGAGCTTGCCTCGGCCATGACCGGGATCGTCAAGGAGGATGACGAGGGCCGGCAATTTGCGCCTGATCAGTACGCGTTGACCCTGCATCCCGAGGACGCATCCCAGCTGCTCGAGGATTCCCCCGAGATCCAATCCGTCCTGGCAGCCGGCCTACTGGAAGCGGCCAGGGGAAGCCAACTGCTGATGGTGAACGAGCCGCACATCACCATTGCCGCTGATCCGACATTGAATAAGTGGGAAATCCGAGTGGTTGCCTGGCACAGCGGCACCCCTCTTGAGTTCACCCATCCGATGCAGACGGATCAAGAGAAGAGCCGACCTGTGATGCCGCCGGGCGCATTTCTGATCGTCAACGGCAAGGGACATTTTCCGCTCGATCGGCCCGTGCTCAATATTGGCCGCCGATTGGACAACCAGCTCATCCTTGATAACCCCCATGTCTCAAGAACCCACGCCCAATTGCGGGTCCGGGACGGGCGCTACGTGCTCTTTGATCTTGGATCCACAGCGGGGACCAAGGTCAATGGACGAAAGGTCAAGGAGCACACGCTTCGAGCAGGTGATGTGATTACGATCGCGGATATGCGCCTGGTTTATGGCGAAGACCCTGGTGGCCCTCCGGATAGCACGGCAGCATACACGCCGCCTTTCCCGCCTCGTCCAGCCGGGGACCTGCGCACGAGGCAGGATATTCGGGACCCCGAAGAGGATTGATGTCCCCACAAACGCTATTTCTCGTGGCCAGGCTCACCATGGCCGGCTTACTTTACGCCTTTTTGGGCGTGATCCTTTACTGGCTTTGGAAGGATTTTAAATCTGCCAGCCCCGATGATAAAGAGACACCGGCGGCGGAGCTGGTGATCCCGGAGGCTGACCAGCGGTTTCAGCTTCGCACGAGCACAGAAATTGGAAGGGCTGCAGGTAATCTGATTCAGATCGAGGATGAAACCGTTTCGGCGTTGCACGCCCGCTTGCTCTACCAGGGTGGTCAGTGGTGGATTGAAGATCTGGCATCCCGGAATGGGACGGAGGTAAACGGAATCCCGGTGGTTGAGCCTATGGTGGTAACCTATGGGGATGAAATCCGGTTTGGCCGTGTGCTCGGACGTCTTGAGGGTGTTTCGTCCCAGGAGGCTTACATTGAACCCGAAACGCAGGATGTTGACTCAGCAGGACCAAAGGCCACCGGAGAACCGGGTGCCTGAGATTTTTCGCCGATGACGAAGGGTAAGAGAATGTCAGAAAACTATGGGATCGGGGTGATCGGAGGTTCCGGGCTCTATTCGATGGAGGGAGCCCAGATTCTTGAAGAGCGAATGATCGAGACACCCTTTGGCGAGCCGAGTTCACCTCTTTTCCTGGCGGAAGTTGAAGGGCGACGGGTTGCCTTTCTGGCTCGTCATGGCCTTGATCATACCCTGTCGCCAACCGAAGTGAATTACCGGGCCAATATGTATGCCCTGAGGAAAGCCGGTGTCGAGCGTGTCATCTCAATCAGCGCCTGTGGATCGCTGCGTGAGGATTACGCGCCCGGGGAATTGGTTGTCCCCGATCAGCTATATGACAACACGAAGTCCCGCAAAATGACCTTCTTCGAAGATGGGTTGGTGGCGCATGTGGATGTGGCGGAACCTTTCTGCACCGATTTGTCCGGTCGGTTGAGCGACAGCGCGGAGGCCTGTGACGCGACTGTATATCGGAGCGGAAGCTATGTCACCATTGAAGGTCCTCGCTTCTCAACCCGGGCTGAATCCAACACCTACAGAGCATGGGGAATGTCGATTGTTGGGATGACCACATCGCCCGAAGCTTTCCTGGCCCGCGAAGCGGAGATGTGTTACAGCGTGCTGGCCCACGTGACCGATTACGATGTCTGGCGAACTGCTGAGGATCCGGTCACAGTGGAGATGGTTTTCAAGGTGCTGCAGCAGAACACCGAACTTGCCCAACAAACTCTCCGCCACTTAATTCCGACGCTGCCTTCGGGTAGGACATGCAGCTGCCATCGGGCTTTGAAATCGGCGCTGACGACCGATCCGGAATCGATCCACCCGAACACCCGCGAGAAGCTATCTCTCTTTGTTGACCCTTACCTCGACTAGCGCGGCCCACGGCTCAGACCGCAAAGAGGCGATCCTCCTTGGGCTGGCGTTCCTGTTTCTTGCAGGGACTTCCTTTGCCCTGGGGATGGCCGATTCTGTCCAGTTTGGGAGCTGGCAGGCTGGCCAAGGGAGTTGGCAGCATCTTATCCTGCTTCCAGTCTGGATCATGGGCGCGATCCTGTCTCATCATCAAGCAAAGATTCACCTACCGTCTCGGGATCCTTTGCTTCTCCCTGTTGGTATGCTGCTGGCCGGCTGGGGTGGCCTGACTGTATGGCGGCTGCTGCCTGATTTTGGCATGCGCCAGACGGGATGGATCGTGGTCGGCATTGTGGTGATGGTATTGATCTTCCGTCAGGAGACCAAGCTGGCCTGGCTCAAACGCTATCGTTATCTCTGGTTGGCAGCAGGGCTTCTCCTCACTGCGCTCACGCTGCTCTTCGGAACCCATCCCTCCGGCGGCGAGCCCCGCTTATGGTTGGGCCTCGGTGGCTTCTACATTCAGCCTTCAGAATTCCTCAGGTTGTTGTTGATCGCCTATTTTGCTTCTTTCCTCGCCGACAGGGTTTCGACGGCCTGGGACCAGGAGCCGCCGGCAATGGCCGGCGTGCTGACGCCGCTGGTTGTGGTTTGGGGAATTTCCATCGGCCTGCTCTTCGTGCAGCGAGATCTCGGCACCGGCACCTTGTTCATGGGACTGTTGACTCTGCTGCTATATCTGACGACTGGACGTTCGGAAGTGATCCTGGTTGGGGCAGCCATGATCCTTCTAGGGGGGCTGGCCGCTTCACTCACTTTTGGCGTTGTCCAGGGCAGAATGGCTGCCTGGCTTAACCCATGGGCTGATCCCATCGGCGTTGGCTATCAGATTATCCAGGCCAGCATGTCGATGGCGGCTGGGGGTTTGTTGGGGCAGGGCATGGGCCTCGGCGCGCCGGGCTTCGTCCCGGCAGCCCACACTGATTTCATATTTTCCTCGGTTGTGGAGGAGTGGGGGTTGTTGGGCGGCCTGGCGATGCTCGCTATGTTGGCGTTCATCGTGCACCGTGGGCTCCGCATTGCCAAGTTCAGGAACTCGACCTTTTCTCTCATCTTGGCGGCAGGTTTGAGCGCAGGGATGGGTCTGCAGGTGCTTCTGATCTTGGGTGGTGTGCTGCGGCTGCTGCCGCTAACCGGCATCACCGTTCCGTTTGTTTCCTATGGGGGTTCTTCACTGGTCACAAGCTATGCGGCGCTGGGCCTACTGCTGAAGATTTCCTCGCGGCCCGCCGGCCAGAATCGCTATCGTCCTTTCCTTGAGAAACTTGAGCTTGGTTGGCTTCTCGGGGTGGGTGTTTTGGCGCTGGCTATGGGCTGGTGGACGGTGGTGCAGGCTCCGGATCTTCAGCAGCAAAGCGGAAACCCCAGAAGGGCATTGGCGGCCCGCTTCTCGCGGCGTGGGGCAGTGCTCGACCGTTCTGGAGAAATACTGGCTGAAAGTGTGGCTGAGGTCGGAGACATCTCCAGATATTACCCGGAACCTGCAGCTGGCCCTGTGGTCGGGTTCTCCTCAAACCGCTATGGCCAAGCTGGCCTGGAAGCCCAGCTTGATCCAATCCTGCGCGGCGAGGATGGCTATGATCTTTGGACCGTATGGAAGCATCGTCTGTTGACGGGAACACCGCCCCCGGGTCACGATCTGCGGTTGACTCTTTCCCTGCCAATGCAGCGAGCGCTGATGGAGGCGCTGGAGGGCCATGTCGGTGCGGCCGTCCTCATTGAAGCCAATTCTGGCGAAATCCTGGCGGTGGCATCCTCGCCTTTTTACAATTCGAATCAAATCGATGAAACATGGGGGCAGCTGACCAACGATCCGCAATCGCCTCTGTTGAACCGGGCAACGCAATCGAGCTACCAGCCCGGTGTGGCGATCGCCCCGTTGCTCTACGCTTGGAGTGTCGAGCAAGATCAGCCGCCACCTGATGAATTGGCTGGATTCGCTGCTGCAGTTCCACTGGATGGTGCTGTCCTGCGTTGCGCCTGGCCGACGGAAGAACAGGAGGTGGGGTCCACTTCGCTGGCTCTCCGTCTCGGTTGCCCGGCGCCATGGGGTTCGCTAGCGGAGGAGCTCGGTTCTGACTCAATAAACGCATTTGTGGCAGCCTTCGGTCTTGACAGCCGGGCTTCCATACCATTGCCAGAGTCTGAGCCCTGGTCTGGTCAAGCTCCGGCAAATCCTGAGGGGCTCAGGGAATTCGGTTACGGTCAGGGTGGCCTGACGTTGAATCCGCTCCAGGTAGCCCGTGCATATGCGACCATAGTTCGGGGCGGCGAGCTGCCATCGCTCACTCTGCTGGACGCCATTCGCCCGCCGGGCGGCGATTGGACCGCCAGTCCTGCGGACGAGACCGGCCAATCTGCTGTTGGGGCGGCCTCGGCCAGGGCGGTCTCCTCGGCATTGGCTTTGGGACCACAGCTGGAGTTTACAGCCGAAGCCGTCGCTGGCGGATCTGGCCAGCGGCTTGCATGGTTCATTGCTGCGGCAGCCGATCATCCGGGTCAGCCGCTGCTGGTCTTGGTGCTGGAAGGCGAATCGGGCAGCTCGGCACGCAATCTCGGATTGCCGCTGCTTTCAGTTGCCAGAAATCATTTGCCTTGACCGTGGGTATTCCAGCGACTAGAATTAACGTTTGCGTCATAGGAGCGGCAAGCCAACCCGCCGGCCGGTCGCTGCTCGAGAGGTAGCCCGATCGGCGGCTTGTATGTCAAGATAGAGCAAATGTTTGAATCATTAACTGATCGACTGCAATCCGTCTTTCAAGAATTAAGCCGTCGTGGCAAGCTGCGCGAGGGCGATGTCGAGGAGGCTCTGCGCGAGATCCGACTGGCATTGTTGGAAGCGGATGTGCACTACAGCGTCGTGAAGGACCTCTTAGGGCGGGTTGAAGAGCGCGCCGTCGGCGCGGAAATCCCGGCTGGCCTTAACCCAGCCCAGGAAGTTATCCGTATCATGCACCAGGAACTGACGGCCGTCCTGGGAGAACCGGGTACTTTGGACCTTAAGGGCAGCCGGCCACGATCCATCATGCTCATCGGGCTGCAGGGTTCCGGCAAGACGACGACGGCTGCTAAGCTGGCGAAATGGCTTCGGTCCAGAGGGGAGCGGGTGCTGATGGTGGCAGCCGATGTGCGCCGCCCGGCTGCGATCGAGCAGCTGCAGGTGCTTGGTGACCAGATCTCGGTTCCCGTCCACGCCGAACCCGAACGGCCAGCGACAGCCGTCGCCCAAGCGGGTAAGGTCGCCGCTGAACGGGGAAGCTTCGGTGTGGCGCTGTTCGATACCGCCGGCCGATCGCAAATGGACAGCGAGATGATGGCCGAGCTCGGCGAAATTTACAAGAAGTTGAAGCCCGCTGAAACGCTGCTGGTGGCCGACGCAATGACAGGCCAAGAGGCCGTTCGGATCGCAGAAGGCTTCAACGCCGAAATTCCACTTACCGGGCTTATACTGACTAAGATGGACGGCGATGCGCGCGGCGGTGCTGCCATCTCGATGCGATCGGTCGCAGGCGTGCCGATCAAATTTATCGGTACCGGGGAGGGCCTGGAGGCGCTCGAAAGCTTCAAGCCCGATCGCCTGGCTTCCAGAATCCTGGGCATGGGGGATGTGGCAGGTTTAATTGAAAAGGCGGAGGCCAGCCTGGACGCCAAGACGGCGGAACGCCAGGTGGAACGGCTGCAAAGTGGAGAATTTACGCTGGAGGATTTTGCCACTCAGCTAGAACAGGTTCAACAGCTTGGGCCGCTTGGCAAAGTGCTGGACATGCTTCCGGGTCAATTGACGGGCGGGATGCCCCAGGGGG
>JBKHKF010000263.1:0-4282 GCA_046537745.1 Anaerolineales bacterium
GACCTTCTTCTGGAGTGTGAGCCATCCCCTGGTAATGATCTCCTGGCCAGTTACAAGTCGGGCTTTATCAAGCCGACGCGGCAAAGGTTTCAAAGAATTCCAGTGTCCGCCCAAGCGCCTGATCGTCAATCCAATAGTGAGTGACGAGGCGCATTGAACGATCGGTCCGGGTGGTCAGTTTGATCCCGGCCTTCAAAGCCTCCGCCTGAAGCTGCTGCATCTGAGCCGGCTCAAAATCGGGAAATTCAACATAGACCATATTGCTGGCTGGCGTTGGATTGAGCACCTTGACGCCAGGCAGAGCACCTAAATTCTGAGCCAGCACCTTTGCTCTTCGATGATCCTCGGCCAATCGATCGACCATTTGCCGAAGAGCGACCAACCCCGCGGCCGCCAGTATCCCGGCTTGACGCATGCCGCCACCCAGCTGTTTCCGAACCCGGTGCGCCTTCTCGATGAAACCGGCTGAGCCGCACAAGACCGAACCGACAGGTGCGCACAGCCCTTTCGAGAGACAGAAAGTCACGGAGTCAGCCGCTGCGGCCACCTCGGCCGGGCTCTGTCCACGAGCGACCGCTGCATTGAATATACGAGCACCGTCGAGGTGGATGGGGAGGCCATACTCGTCGGCCAATATCCGGAGATCGCGATCGTATGCGCTGGGCAGTACCGCTCCCCAGCGCAGATTGTGCGTGTTCTCGTAGCAGATCAAACTTGTCACGGGGTGATGCGGATCCGCCGGACGGATGGCGGCTTCGACCTCATTCAGCGGCAGGCGACCCATCTCATCATTGGGCACCGTTCGCGGATGAACCCCGCCGAGCGCAGCCATGCCGCCCGCCTCAAAGATGAATTGATGTGCCTGGTGACCGAGGATCGCTTCCTCGCCCCGCTCACAGTGAGCCAGGACAGCCGCCAGATTTCCCATGGTGCCCGAGGGCACATATAACGCCGCTTCCTTGCCCAGCATTTCGGCGGCCACGTCTTGGAGCTCGTTGACGGTGGGATCCTCTCCGTATACGTCATCGCCAACCTCGGCCGAAGCCATGGCCTCCCGCATCTCGGCTGTGGGTTTTGTTACCGTGTCCGAGCGAAGATCAATCCAATCCATGTCCTGCACACCTCACTCTATTCATCTTGATTAGGCCGACAGGGCCTCGAGCGTACGCTGGAAATCTCCCGGAAGAGGCGCCTCAAAGGTCTGTTCCTCATTTTCGCCAGGCGGACGAAAACGAAGGGAGGCGGCATGGAGCAACTGCCGCTCCACCTCCAGGCTGGCACTGCGGCGCCCGTAGGTTGTATCCCCCACGACCGGGCATTTGAGGAATGCAAGATGCACGCGGATCTGATGGGTCCGGCCCGTTTCAGGATACACCCTCAATAGGGAATGGTTCCTGAAGTTTTGCTCAGTATGATAAACAGTAGTCGAGGGGCGGCCCTGGCCGGGGAGCACCGCCATGCGCTGCCGATGCCGAGGATCGCGCCCAATGGGCGCCTCGATGCGCCCCGACGGCGTCGGCGGACGGCCATCCACCAGGGCCAGATATTCCTTTCTAACGCTGCGCTTCTTGAACTGCGCTTGAAGATTTTGATGCGCCTGATCGTCCTTGGCCATCACAATCACACCGGAGGTGTCCTTATCCAGCCGGTGCACAATGCCTGGCCGCCGGAGGCCGCCCACACCCTGAATATCCGGCGCGTGGGCAAGCGCTGCGTGCACGAGTGTGCCGGTTTGATGACCTGCCGCTGGATGCACCACCATCCCCGCTGGCTTGTTGACCACAAGGATGTGATTATCTTCATAAATGATGTCAAGTGGGATCGATTCGGGTTGGAGATGGCTTTGCTTTGGCGGCGGGATCCGGGCCTTGATTTGCTCGCCTCCCGTGATCTCCTGGGCGGGTTTAGTCACGACCTCGCCGTCCACACGGACCTCGCCAGCCTTGATGAGGCGTTGCCAACGCGAGCGGGAGAGTTCAGGGGCCAACTCGGTCAGAATCACGTCAAGCCGGCCCACACCCTCAGCCTTGAGGCTCAATTCCCTGGCGTTCACCCCACTTCAGGCTCCGCTTCGGACACCTGCTCGATGGATTCAGCTTCCTCGGCGCCTTCTTGCTCGTGCCCCTCCAGCCACATGGATAGGATGAGCAGGCCCACACCAACCGAGATGGAGGCGTCAGCCACGTTAAACACAGGAAAGCTTCCCACGGCGATGAAATCGGTCACGGGACCCAGGGTCAGACGATCAATCAAATTCCCGATGGCGCCCGCCAGCTGGAGCATGAGAGCCCACCTCAACAGTCTATGTCGGATGGGAATCTGAGGGTAGTAGTAGAGAATGGCGCCGATCACGAGGAACGCGATGACTGCGAAAATGATGCCGCCATCCGGAAAAATGCCGAAGGCTGCCCCTGTATTCCGCCAGTGAACGATACGGAGAAAAGGCGCCAATTCAGGGATCGGCTCATAAACCTGGCCAAAGGCCAGACGGTTCCGAACGATATTCTTGGTGACTTGATCCAGGGCGACAATCAGACCGCTGCCGACGAGAAGCCCTGCCAGCCTTCTTAGCTGCTCCAACCTTGCCTCCGTACTTTTTTACCCTCTCAGAAGCCCTATCCTATCACAGCGGCTGACTAGCGCCCGCCCGATGGGGCTGTGGGCTTTGAGCCTCATGCCTTAGCCAGGCAGCCTGGTGATAGCCACCGCCAGTTCATCACCTTCCACCTGGTAGCTTTGCCGTACCTCACCTTTCGGTTCCCCGGTCATCTCCCAGGCGCCGGCGAGCGTCTCTTGGCGCACATAATCCTTGTGGCTTTCCAGCGCCTCTTTCAGCTTGCCGCTGGCTCGAAGCTCGAGCCGGATTCGATCCTCCACTTCGTAGTCCGCTTCCTTGCGCAGATCCTGCACACGACGCACCACTTCCCTGGCCAGGCCTTCTTTCAACAGATCGTCGGTAACTTCCGTATCCAGCGCGGCCACGTAGCCTGATTCACCCACCGCCGAGAATCCCTCACGCGGCTCCAGTCGAATTTCTATCTCATCCGGCAGCACCTCGATGGTGCGGTCTTCCACCGTCACCTCGAGGCGCTCTCCCGCCAAAATTCTCTCGGCCGCCTCCCCCGGCTCTTTGGCCAGGATCGCCTTGCGGATAGGCGGGAAGTCGGCGCCGTATTTCTGCCCCAGCTGCTTGGGCAGCGGATGCAGCTGATACTCCACCACCTCGGAGGCTGTATCCAGCAGACGGACCTGCTTGACATTCAGCTCCTCTGCAATCAGATCCGCATAGCGCTCGACGATCGATTGCTCCCGCGCCGAGCGGACGGCGAAGGACGCCTCCGCCAACGGCTGGCGCAGTTTGACATTGGCGCTGTTACGGGCAGCATGGCCCTGAGAAACGAGGCGCATGACCAGTCCCATTTCCTCCGTAAGCTGATGATCCACTAGCTCCTCATCCACCGTGGGCCATTCGGTGTGATGCACGCTCTCATGCGCGTCAGCATCCCCGGATCGAACCAGATTTTGATAGATCTCCTCTGTCATGAAAGGCATGAAAGGTGCCAGCAGGCGGGTCAAAGTTGTCAGCACGGAATACAGAGTTTGATACGCCGCCTCCTTGTCCGCATCCGATTCCTTGCTTGCCCCGGCCTTGGCCCAGAACCTCCGGCGGCTGCGGCGCAGGTACCAATTACTGAGATCATCGACCAGCTGATTGATGGCATTGGTGGCCAAGTCGGGCTGATATCGTTCAAGCCGATCCGTTACCTGCTCCACCACCTCCTGCATCCGGGCCAGGATCCAACGGTCCAGCTCGCTGTACTCGGCATTCAGCCCACCTACCGGCTGCCATCCATCGATGTTGGCATAGGTTACAAAGAAGCTGTAGACGTTCCAAATCGGGAGCACGACCTGACGGCGAACTTCGTCCGCGTTGTGATAGCCAAAGAGCAAATCCTTTTCTGGTTTGTGATCGCAGTACAGGTAGCGCATCACATCGACACCCATCTTGTCGGCCGCCTCGTTGAACTCGATCATGTTGCCCCAGGATTTATGCATGGCCCGACCGTCCTCGGCCAGCAATGTGCTGTAGGTAAAGCAGTGCTTGAAAGGTGCCTTGCGCTCGAGAATTGTGCTCATCGCCAACAGACTGTAGAACCAGTTGCGGAGCTGGCCGGGGAAGCTTTCAGAGATAAGATCCGCCGGATACCAGCGCTGCCAGTACTCGCGATCACGGTTGTACTGGAGCGTGGACATGGCGACGATGCCGGCATCGAGCCAGGGG
>JBKHKF010000264.1:0-4280 GCA_046537745.1 Anaerolineales bacterium
GATGGATCTTCTGGAGATGGACCACGAATTCGCGGGCCGGTACCTGAACGAAGGTTTTTCCGGAGGTGAAAAGAAGCGGGCGGAGATTCTGCAAATGGCCACGCTTGAGCCTGAGATCGCCATTCTGGATGAGACGGATTCAGGGCTCGATATCGACGCGCTGAAGATTGTCGCCTCCGGTGTCAACGCGCTGGCAGGTGAGGATATGGGCGTACTTATCATCACGCACTATCAGCGCATTCTGAACTACATCAAGCCCGACTACGTGCACATCATGCTTCAGGGCAAAATCGTCGAATCCGGTGACGCCGAGCTGGCGGAGCATCTCGAAGAGCATGGGTATGATTGGATCAGGGAGAAGTCTGATTTGGTGGAGGTAAGCTAATGGCGACCAAGCAGGACATGAAGCATCTGGAAGGTATCGAAGAGTACAAGTGGGATTTCGTTGACGCTGATGTCGCTGTATTCCGAACGAAAAAGGGGTTGGACGAGGAAGTCGTCCGCCAGATTTCGGCTCAAAAAGATGAGCCGGAATGGATGCTGGAATACCGCCTGAAGGCGCTTGAGCATTACCAGCAGCGGCCGATACCCAATTGGGGTGCGGATCTCAGCGAATTCAATCTGGATGAGATATACAACTACGTGCGCCCGGCCGAAGCTGAAAGCCGAACCTGGGACGACGTCCCCGACACCATCAAGAACACCTTCGACCGACTGGGCATCCCCGAAGCCGAGCAGAAATTCCTGGCCGGCGTCGGCGCCCAGTACGAATCGGAGATGGTCTATCACAAGATTCAGGACCATCTGGAGAAGGAGGGCGTCATCTTCGTCAGCATTGAAGATGGCCTGCGCAAGCATCCCGACCTCTTCCGCGAGTACTTCGGCACGGTCATTCCCTACACCGACAACAAGTTTGCCGCCCTGAACAGCGCCGTTTGGTCCGGTGGATCCTTCATTTACGTGCCCAAGGGCGTTAAGATCGACTTGCCGCTCCAGGCTTACTTCCGGCTGAACTCAGCCAATGTGGGCCAGTATGAGCGGACGCTGATCATCGTCGATGAGGGCGCCGAGATCCATTACGTTGAAGGCTGCACAGCGCCGATCTACACCACCGATTCATTCCACAGCGGCGTGATCGAAATCGTCGTCAAGGAAGGCGCCCGCTCCCGCTACACAACCATCCAGAACTGGTCGAACAACGTGTACAACCTGGTGACCCAGCGGGCGATGGTGCACGCCAACGCCAGCCACGAGTGGGTGGACGCCAACATCGGCAGCAAGGTGACCATGAAATATCCTTCCTGCTATCTCATTGGCGATGGCGCTCGGGGCGAGATCCTGTCGCTTGCGTTCGCGACCGGCCATCAGCACCAGGACACCGGCGGCAAGGTGATCCACGCGGCAGCCAACACCACCAGCAAGATCACTTCTAAATCCATCAGCAAGGCCGGCGGCCGAGCATCCTATCGGGGCCTGCTCAAGGTCCATGAAGGCTCCACCGGTGCCAAGTCAAGCGTCGTCTGCGACGCGCTGCTGCTGGATGACACCTCGCGCTCCGACACCTATCCCTATATCGAGATCGACGAGGACAACGTGACCATCGGCCACGAGGCCTCCGTCAGCAAGGTGGGTGAAGAGCAGCTCTTCTACCTGATGAGCCGGGGGATGAGCGAGGAAGAGGCGATCAGCATGGTGGTTTCGGGCTTCATCGAGCCGCTGGTCCGTGAGCTGCCTATGGAGTACGCCGTGGAGATGAACCGTCTGATCCAACTTCAGATGGAAGGCTCCATCGGCTAACCTCGATAGCCTGGATCCAAGAGCGTTAATTCAAAGCAAGAGAGATGAAGGAAATAAAGCTGGCATGAGCTCGCGTACCGTAGTGCGAAGGAAAAGAAAGGAGCGCCCGAGCGTCGCACGGGAGTTCCAATTAACGGAAAAGGACGTTCAGGCGGTGATTGACCGCATCGGCGGGCCATCCTGGCTTGCCGATCGACGGAAGACTGCCTGGCAGCGATATCAAGAGATGCCGATGCCGACGCTTCAGGATGAGCCCTGGCGTCGCACCGACATTCGATCCATGCCCTCGACAGAGGTGGCGTGGAAAGCGGCCGATGAGGTCCCGGTGGAGGCCGAACTGCTCCAACCCCTGGCCGGCGGGGCCAACGCAGCCCAGATCGTGCTTCGGCCCGGACATGATCCCGAGATCGAAGGCATCGAATCGCTGACGGAGCAGGGCGTCGTGTTTTGCGACTGGGCGACTGCCGAACGAGAACACAGCGACATTCTGAAAGAGTTTCTCGGCAAAGTGGTCCCGGATGATGAGGGTAAATTCTCGGCGCTGGCGGCTGCCATGGCCGAGGACGGCATTCTTGTGTACGTGCCCAAAGGAACCCAGGTGGAAGCACCACTGCATTCCATTGTATGGGCGCCTGGGGCCGGGCTGCTCAGCTTCAGCCGGGTTCTGGTGGTCGTTGAGGATGGGGCTTCGCTGACCTATGTGCACGAGATGGCTTCTCCGACAGAGGCCGAGGGTTCCGCCATCCACGACAGCATCCTTGAGATCTGGGTCGGTGACGCGGCCAATGTAAAATTCGTCGAGCTTCAGAACTGGGGTCAGCATGTTTGGAACTTTACCCATGAGCGGAGCCGAGTCGGCCGCGACGCTAATTTGGACTGGATCTTTGGATCCGTCGGCAGCCATTTAACCAAGACCTTCACCGAGCTCGATCTGGTGGGGGAGGGATCCACCGGTCGCATGTCCGGCTTCTATTTCGTGAACGGCGACCAGCATCTTGATCAAGATACGCAGCAGAACCACCTCGCTCCCAATACCGTGAGCGACTTGCTCTTCAAAGGTGCGCTGGTGGAGGACGGCCGTTCCGTCTGGCAGGGCATGATCTATGTGGCGCCGGGTGCTCAGAAAACCGATGGCTATCAGGCGAATCGAAATCTTATCCTGAGCGATAAAGCAAGAGCTGACTCCATCCCGGGGTTAGAAATCCTGGCGGACGATGTCCGCTGCACCCATGGTGCAACCATCGGGCAGCTGGATGAGGAGCCCATTTTCTACCTAATGTCTCGTGGTCTGCCCCGTGAGGAGGCCGAGCGTCTGGTGGTGGATGGTTTCTTCGCACCGGTGATGGCGCGGGTTCCATTTGAGGATGTGCGATCCCGCTTTGAGAAAATGATCGATGATAAGATGGAGAGGTAGCGGGTTGCGCCGACTCTCCATGAAAGGGTACTGACGAAACAGATGGCAAAATCCGAAGAAAGCGCCATTCCTAAGGCAATCTCTGATGGCCAACGCTACGAGGTCGGTGACATGGTCGAAGTGATGTGTGATCATGAGCGCGAAGACGACCGGATTCGCGATTGGCTCAAAGGAACCGTCATCCACTCCGACCGAAAGATGGTTGGCGTCCAATTCACCCAGGATGTGTATTTGACCGACGGGTGGATGGTGCCCGACCGCGTCCTTTGGCTCCAACAGCAAAGCCCAAACATTCGCTACCCGGAAAAATAAAAGCCTCTCGCTGAAAGTGATGTGCCACGATGGCAGCTATGCCTCAGGCCGTTGAATTCGATGTTGAGAAGGTGCGGGCCGATTTCCCGGTTTTGACCCGGGAGACACGGCCCGGTGTGCCGCTTATCTACTTGGATTCGGCCGCGACCTCCCAGAAGCCAAGGGTTGTGATCGATAGCCTCAACCGCCATTTCGAGGCGCACAACGCCAATATTCACCGTGGCATCCACCGTCTGGCAGAGGAGTCGACGATGGCCTTCGAGCAGGCGCGGGCCAAGCTGGCCGATTTCATCCACGCGGCTTCGCCTGCTGAGATCATATTTACCCGCAATACCACCGAGAGCCTGAACCTGGTTGCTAAAACTTGGGGGCGTGCCAACCTGGAGAAGGGGGACCGGGTGTTGCTGACTCAGATGGAGCATCACTCCAACCTCGTCCCCTGGTATCAGTTGGCCGATGAAATCGGCCTGGAATTGGATTACATTCCGGTCACCGACGACGGCCGTCTGGAACTGACCGAGTTGGACCGGCAGCTGGAAGCGGAGCCGAAGGTGGTGGCCTTCACCCATATGTCGAACGTACTGGGTACCATCAATCCCGCCAAAGAGATCATCGCCAGGGCGAAAGCCGCTGGGGCGGTGACGGTGGTTGACGGCGCGCAATCTGTGCCCCACCTACCGGTGGACGTGCAGGATTTGGACAGCGACTATTACGCCTTCTCCGGGCATAAGATGTGCGGCCCCACCGGAATCGGCGT
>JBKHKF010000265.1:0-4246 GCA_046537745.1 Anaerolineales bacterium
GACCCGCATGTACCGTTCTTGCTCGGTTAGGAAAAACAAGGCCCAGGCCGAAAAGGACCCGACCGGTTCGGGTCCTTTTCCGATTTAATCGCGTGCGCTCCCGCCGTCGAATCCGTCCGCACCAAGAGTATCTCGAGGAGGAAGTGATGCGATCCATGGTTCTATCCGTTTGGGAAGGGCACGAACGGCGCAGCTTGCTGCTGCTGACAGCGTTCCTGCTGCTGGCCATCATGCTGGCGGGATGGGGGGTCCGGGCCAGCGCGCAGAGCTGCGGCAAATCTTCGGATTATCTGGCCGTCTGGGAAGTCCAGGGCAATGGCCACACCTCACCCTATGATGGCCAACGGGTGAGCAACCTGCGTGGGGTGGTCACCGCCGATTTCCAGCGCGGTACTGGTGGACCTTATGAGCTGTGGGGATTCTTCATCCAGGCGCATGAGACCGATTGCGACTCCAGCACCTCCGATGGTGTCTTTGTCTACACTGGCTCAAGCACCAAGAATATCCAGGTTGGTGATCTCATTGAAATCGATCGGGCCGATATCGAAGAGTATCAAGGTCCAGACTCCTTCGTCTGGGATCTGACGCTAACCGAGGTGGTTTGTCAGAACGGTTGCAACGTAAGCACTTTGCAGTCCGGCTATTCGCTGCCGCCCGCCGAGGATTACGATCCTCCTCAGAACGATTCGGATGCGTTGGCCTACAACGAAGCGCGTGAGGGCATGCTGATGGAGGTGGCGACGGACAGCACCGTCATCGCCGCCGCCAACCAGTACAACGAGCTGGTGATGCTGCGCGGCACCGGTCAGGACCGGCTGCATCACGACGATCCGCCTCACGGCCATAAGATCATGGTCAACGGCGACGGCATCGCCTCCGCCAACTGCAGCCAGGATGGTCTCGGCTACATAAAGACCTTTGACGTCTTGAACTACGATCCGGCCAACGGCTTTGCCGCCTACGGTCCGCTGAATTACGGATTTAACAATTACAAGATCGCGCAGGATGACGACAGCTACTGTCTAGCGCACACAGCTGGCGACGACAGCTCCTACGATCCGGCGGACAACCCGGCGCCCGCCGCCGATTCCAACGTGCTGACGGTGGCCAGCTTCAACGCCTGGAACTTCTTCGACACCAACGACGACACTAATAAAGACGATGAAACCGACATCACCCAGGCCGAATACGATCAGCATTCGCTCAAGCTGGCCGATGCGGTCTGCAACAGCCAGGGCTTGAACCGGCCGCTGATCCTTGGCTTGCAGGAGATCGAAAATGACACGGTGCTTCAGAAGCTGGTGGGGGACATCAATACCTTATGCGGTGCTAGCTACGACTATTACACGTTGGCAGGTCCGGATGATCGCAGCATCGAAGTATCCTTCCTCACCCGGAACGATCGGGTGACCGTCGTCAGCGTCAACGATCGCCAGGGCTGCTCTTCGACGGATTGGGGTGTCGATTACGAGAGCGGCGACCATGAGCCGGACATTACCTGTGATGGCAGCACACCCTACTATCTGCACAATCGGGTGCCGCTGCATCTGGAGGCCCAGGTCACACTTAATGGCGAGCCGCGTACGATCCATGTCATCAACAATCACTTCAAGTCAAAACTGAGCAGCAGCGTTTGCTCGCTTTCGGACTGCACCGATTGGCGGGTCGAGGAAGCGCAGCACGTGGACAGCCTGGTCGACGGCCTGCTGGCCAATGACCCCGGAGCCTACATCGTCGTCATGGGCGATATGAACGATTACTACAACTCGGCGCCCTTGGACGAACTGGACACGACCAACGGGGTGCTGACCAATGTATGGGTCGACCTGGCAGGGCCGCCTTCCAGCGGGCAGGGCACCATCACCCGCTACTCCTACATCTACAACGGCGTCTCACAGACGCTGGACCACGGCCTGATTTCCGATGGGCTGGCGGCTCTCAGCCGAACCACCGCGCCGCGCCACATAAGCGCTGATTGGCCGGCAAGCCACCTGGATGACAACACCATGTTCCGAGCCTCGGATCACGACGCCCTGCTGTTCGGGTTGGATTTCTCCTCGGCGGGGACGGAACCGACCGCCACGCCAACCCCGACACCTGACGAATCCGAGCCAACAGCCACCCCGACACCAACCAACACGCCAGAGCCCACCAATACCCCAACGCCCACGCCAACCAATACATCAGAAGCGACCGCTACGCCGACGCCAACACCCACTTCCTCTTCCAGCGACACGATGCACGTCGGCGATCTGGACGGGGCCAGCACCAATCAGGGCTCCACCTGGACTGCGCTCGTGACCATCACCATTCACGACGGTGCTGAAGGAGCGGTGGCCGAGGCGACGGTATCGGGCACCTGGAGCGGCGGCGCTTCCGGGACCGCCCAGTGCACCACGGGCTCGACGGGTTCGTGCACCGTCAGCTACAGCGGAATCGCCAAGCGGAGCTCGACGGTTGCATTCACTGTCGACAGCGTGACCCACTCGACATTGACTTACCAGTCGGCCGATAACCACGATCCGGACGGTGACAGCGACGGCACCAGCATCTCGGTTCCGAAGCCGTAGCCGCTCCGATCCAGCTTCACAGGAGAGGCCTAAAGGGAGCAGCCACCCGGCTGCTCCCTTTTCCTGATAATCAGTGCAAACATCGCTAACCATGTAAGTGCCCGGCACCGGTGAGGTGCCGGGCACTTGGATCAAACCAGTGCCTGGATCGCCTGCGGCTCAGCTCTCAGCGGTCGCCGGGGTCTCCATCGGCAGCACCGGCAGCAGCGGCTCTCCCTGCTGGCACAGCACGAAGTTAGACGTGGCGTCGGTGTGATACTCATAGATCTCGTCGTCGACCCGTAGCTCGATCTGATAGCCTGGCGTCACCACGGTTGCGTAATTGACGTCCAAGGCTGGGCATCCCAGGGCGGCATCCGGCCAATTCATGGCCTCGACGTATGCCACCTCAATGTCATCCACCTGGATTTCCAGCCGGGCGGCCAGATCGGCACGGGTGGCCTCAATCAAATCATTGGCCTCTGGCGGCAGGACGCCCTCCTCACCGTAATCCAGGGGTGTCGGAGTGGTTTCCATGGGCTCGGAGGGTGTGGAGGTAGCGGCGGCTTCCGTTTCGGCTGGTTCAGTCGCCGATTCCGTTGGCGTCGTCTGAGCCGTCGCACAACCCGCCAGCGCGGCCGCCAGCAGAGCGAAGATTGCGAAAAGATATCGTTTATCCATATTGCCTCCCGAAGAAGCAGCTCATTTTCAGTCAAATGTTGGTCCTTTTCATGATCATTCCGCAAGGGCAATGGGGGTTCACGGGCGCCGAGGGATTGATCCATGTCGACTAGAAAGGCGGTTCCTGTGCCGAATATCCTGCGCGGATACTTATTCCACTTAATTGGATAATCCAACACTGAGCGGATATTCCGGAAAAAGCTCCTTCTCGGCATTGCTGGGGAAGTCCCCGGCATTGCCCCCGCACCCTTAGCTTCAGCTGGGATCGGTTGCCTCGATCATCGGCTCCTGCGGCAAGCCCTCCTCGCAAAACACGAAAAAACCCTCATCGGCTACGTGGTACTCGTAGGTCTCACCTTCGGCCTCCAAGACAAAGCGGTAGCCGGGGGTGATCACCTGCGCGTAGACGGTGTCTGGATGGGGGCAGCCGAGGCCGGCGTCGGGCCATTGCACCCGCTCAAACTCCACCAGCTCGACATCCTCGGTCTCCACCTCCGCCCGGATAGCCAGGTCTTGCTGCACGTCGGAGTAGATGGGTCGGGCGTCCTCCGAGACGGTGATGGGGGTCGGCGATGGGGTGGCCGTGGTTGTGGGCGCACAGCCCACCATCAGCAATCCCATGGCCAATAACAGGCCGAAAAGCTTCTTGGCGCTTCGCATGCGGTCTCCTCTTCCCGGCTGCGGCAGCCGCGTTCCGTCGGCTCGCAATCCGATTATCTTCTGTCCGGTTTTCATCATATGAATGGTGTCAGCCAAGGATAAGATTTATCTTAAGGTGAGTTTGCTGCCACAAGCCGCCCCTGCGAAAAGGGAATCCCCTTATTCAGCCTGTGGTCCGGCTCGCTGGATCCCATGACTTTTTCAGCCGGACTGTTATCGGGTGGATGAATCCCTGCCGGTTATCATTGGAATGAGAACCGCTTCGTCGAAGAACAGCAAATGACAGGAGGAATCGATGGACATTGCCTTGATGATCGAAGGGCAGGATGGTTTGAATTGGGAGCGCTGGCAACGTC